>NZ_CP149575.1 GCF_037890675.1 Methylovirgula sp. 4M-Z18
GCGCCTCGACCGCCCAGGAAGCCAGTTCGGGCATGTGATGGACGCGGATCTCGGCTCCCATCGTCTCCTTGACGAAGGTGACAACGTCGGCTGCCGGAATCCACGGGCTCCCGAGCCGCGCCGTGATTTCGGAAGGGCCGAGATCGGCGGGCTGGACCACGACGAGCGCACGAACGTTGCGCTCATAAGCGGGATCAAGCGTCGCGGTGACTTCCGCCGCCTTCAGCTTATCGCGCACCGGGCCAGAGAGATACGCGTCCGCCGTCTGCCACGCTCCATTGGCCGGGTCCTGGAAGATCGCATCGCCGAGTTCCGCGATAACGCCGGAGACATCCTGATGGAGCAACTCGGCAATGTGCTCGAGATCGACCCGGCCGCGCTCGTCGAGCACGACGGCCAGCGCATCGGCGGCCGAGGTGATGGTGGGCGCCGCCGGCGGCGCGATCACCCGTTCGGAAAAGATCGGTCCGGGCTTCGCTGTGTCGGTATCGAGATCGTAGGTCTCGATTGACGCGACGAGCCAGCAATCCGGATCGTCGAGGAACGGCTGGAGGTTCGGCCGGCGATGCGTCTCACGGACTTCGCCGCTCTCCTCGTCCTCCGTCAATGCCACCGTCGTGTGATTGACCGGGCCAAAGTCACGCACAAAACTCGACCAGGCAATCCGCAGGCGGACCTGTGCGTCCTTCCACGGTCGATCCTGCTCCTGGCATTTGAGCACGTCGCGCACAGCATCCCGGATCGGGATCAGCTTCTTGATGATGCGGACGTGTTTTTCGGCGATTCCGTCGGCGCTCCGGCCCTTGCGGACTTGCACCCGAACCGGCTCGCCATCGATGACCTGCATCAGGCCGCGCGTGGTATCGACGAAGAAGCTGCCCTCGCGCACATGCCGCCCGCCAGGAAAATCGCTCTCGCCCTTGTCGTCAGCGTCCGCCAGATCGAGGTCGACCGCGCCGGGTTCGCCGTCATAGAGGGCTTCCGGAAGGAGACAAACCGCGGCATCCAGAACTGCACCGAGATCCATGCCGGCACGTGGCAAGCACGTATAGGTCTCGCCGAAGGGTCCCGATGTCAGAACGTGGGTGCCGAGCACGAAATCCGGATGCTGTGCGAACCAGCGATTGACGTGAATGGCGCCCTCCTCCGCCGTCCCGGGCCGCACCTCGTCGAGGTCGAGCCAGGCGAGGCCGCCTTCCGGCTCGCCGGCCTTGCGCTTGCGGAAGAATAGGATGTCGACAACGACATCCGTGCCCGCGTCGGCCCGGAAACTGCCTTCGGGCAGACGAATGGCGACGATGAGATCGGCCGACGTCGCGATGTGTTCGCGCGCCGTGGCGTCGGCCTTGTCCATTGTGCCCGAACTCGTCACGAAGACAGCGAGCGCCCCGGGCTTCAGGAGATCGATCGACCGCGCAATGAAGTAATCGTGCAGGCGCAAGCCGAGGCCACGATAGGCGCGGTCGGAGCGTACCGTGCGATCGGAGAACGGTGGATTGCCGATGGCAAGATCGAAACTCGCCGGCAGATCGGTGCGCGCGAAATCACCGCCAATGACCCGAGCCTGCGGCTGCAGGAGGCGCACAATGCGCGCCGTGACGGGATCGAGCTCAATGCCGGTGATATGCGAATGTTCGCGCAGGGCCTCCGGCATCAGTGCAGGAAACAACCCCGTGCCGATGCCGGGCTCCAAGATGCGGCCGCCGCGCCAACCAAGACGCTGCAACCCCGTCCAGATTGCCCGGATGATATATTCCGGCGTGAAATGGGCGTACTGGGTGCAGCGCGCGAGGGAGGCATAATCGGCCTCGCTGACGGCATCTTGCAGATCGGCGCCGAGCGCTTCCCAGCTCTTTCTGAACGCCGTTTCGCCGGGTCGTCGGAAGACGCCGTTGGCGAGGTCAGAGGCGCCAAACCCGGTGAAGCGGATCAGGTCCGCCTGCTCCTCGCGCGTAGCCGGCCGCTCGTCGGCCTCAATCTCGGCCGCGAGGCGGATCGCGGCGATATTGTCGCGGGCGCGTTCCTTCCAGCCCCGCGCGAGACCACGGTTATCGGCGAGAGTGAAATTCACCCCACGCGTGCGGCATGTCGCCGACGGCGGCCGCATGGTCGCCGTGATCGGCAATGCCGGAGCCGGTGTCGCGGGATCAGGATCGTCGTCATCGTCGGGCGCGAACCCCGCCGCACCGGTCGCACCGGTGGCAAACGCGGTCACGCCGAGGCCCAGGCCGGTCGAAATCGCGGTGTTGCCGAAGAGGTCGAAAGTGAAAGGATCGTTATGCGCCATGGAAAATATCTCCTGTGTTGAGGGCGCGTACCATCGCCCCGCTGGTGGGCAGGGGATGGCCGTCGCATTGAGGTGGGTGGACGCCGGTCAACCTGCCGGCTTGAGAAAACACGAAGCCCGGCGCGTGGCCGGGCTTCAAAACGCCTCGCGCTTATGGGGCGTCCGTGGCGGAAGACATCTCGCGAGCGTCCCGCGCCTTGGCGGCCTCGTTGGCGAATTCCTCAAGAATGTCCGTCGTGGAGCGGGAGCGAATGGCGTCGGCGGTGATGAGCATCACGCTGCCGCCAAAACCGTCCGGCCGCATCTTCGTGCAGGTGAACGCGGTCGTGACGACGATCTCGTCGAGCGTTGTCGAGCGGTGCACGATGTCTTGAAACATCCGATCCCACCCGACATCGATGTCGGTAAGATCGACGTCGATGTCGTCGGGCGGATCATCGCCTGCCTCGGCGTCATAGCGTGCCAGCAGCCCGGCGACATGCCTGCCAATGGTGCTTTCGCCTTGTTGGTGCGACGCCGTGAAGGCCGCACGCAGTTCGCCGACGGGTAAGGTAACGATATCTGCTGGCCCGCACCATGAATGATAGTAAATCCCGGCGTCGTCGCCCTCCGTGTCGAAGACGAGGTCAAGGATCAGACGCTCCAGCGGCGTCATGTCCGCGACTGGGATGTTCGGCTCAACAACGGTCGGAGAATGATAGTCTGCCATGACACCCTCCCTCAGGCTGCAATCGCGTCAGGGAGGTAACGCAGATGCACCGGCAGCTTCGCCGCGATCTCCGCATCGGTGAGATTTTCGAGCAGCTTGACCCCGGTGCCTTCGCGGCCATCATAGAACGGCACCGTGCGCTTGCCACGATGGCGTTCTGGCCAGCGCTCGCCGGCATAGCCACGATATTCGTCATGAGTGCTGGACCAGATATGCTCGATCCGCTCTTCGCGCGTCATCGCACGGACCGGCCGCGATTCTCGGCAAAGAATCGCGTCGCGCATGCGCTCCGGCGAGCCCTTGTCAGAAAGATCGCAATACCCATGGAAATAGCGGCGGCCGCCGTCGATCTCGATCGTGAAGAAGACGCTGGTGACCGAGCCGGTCAGGAACTCGCGCAAGGCGAACATCCCGCCGCGCATGAACAGCGGCGGCAGGATCTCGAGCATATAATCATACTCGGCCTCGGCAATCTCGAACCACTCGCCGGCAAAGAGATGACCGTCGCCACCTCCAGAGCGGTTGGGACGCTGGGCATGACGGTTGAACAATCGGTACATTTGCCGGCGGTCGGCGATGCCTTGAAAGACTTTGCGGATCAACGAAAAGGTCATTGGCGGGCTCCTTGTCGCGCTCGTCAGGCTGGAGCGCAGCGGATCCGCTCGATCTCACCATCTTCTTCAGCCCTTCATGACCCCTTCTGCGCAGCCGCCTCGCCGTCCGGCCGCGTCAAGGGCCGGCGCAGCCGGGCGCAGCTTGACCCTTGACGCGGCCGGCGGGCATGCGGCAGCGGGGTTACCCTGCCTTCTTTTCCTCTCCCTCCCAATGCCCCTTAGCTCTCGCCTTCAGCTCGGCGTTCCAGTCCTGCGCACTCGGCCGAAGGCGCTCAAACATGCAACGAACCTCACGCGCCAGTACCATCAGGCGATCCGCGTAGATGTCGCCCTGCGCATTGTTGTCGGTCGCCGCGACCAAGAGGGCACCATGGCGAGCCGCAAGATCACGGATGGCGGCGCGGGTTGCCGGAGACCAGCCTCCGCCCGTGCTGAGATACAGGCTGTCTTGCCGAATGCGTTCGAGTGCTGCGAGGCTCATGGCGTCGATCGCCGCTTCGGTCACGCAGACGCGCCACGCATCTGCGACGCCGAAGCGGAACAGAACCTTCGCGCCGCCTGTCGCAAACCCCCGCCATTCGGAACCACGTTCCTCCCACCCAATGATGGTGCCGCCATCGTCTCGATGCGCCGCCCACATACTGCCATGCGGGCCTTCGCGCAGGACATTGCACCCGATGGCTGCGCGGATAATGGATTCGGGAAGCGATCGCTCATCGCGCAGATAGCGCCACGTCATCGACTCCGGCCACGGCTTCCGGCGTCTTCCCCATCGGTCAACAACCGAGGACAGGGAGTCGATCCGGCGTGGTGCGCGCATCCACACCGGCTCTTTCCGGACAAATCCCACAAGCGACGCGATGCGCTCGAGAGCTGCCACGAAACTTAGGCCCTCGAGATGCGCGAGGAGACTGAACACGTCGCCCTTGGCGTCGGACAAGGGATTGAACCATCCCCTTCCCGCATGGATCACAATGACGATTTCGCCGCCGCGCCGGTATTTGACCGCGCGCCGGGTGCTTTCCTTGCGGTCGATCGTAAATCCGGCCCGCTCCAGCACGGCCGCGCACGGCACCCGGTCTCGCAACTCTTCCAGCTCATGTTTCTCCATTTGCTTGTTCGCACGCCTTCGCGTCCGCCTTTCCTTTTGGTTTTCTCATTCCCGCACTTCCCGGGACCGTTTCCGGAGGCCGCGAAGAGCAAAGGGGGCAAGGGCGCGGCGAGCCGCGGCGCAGCTTCCCTTGCCGCCGCAGCTCGCAAGCGGCACCCCGGAAAATGAACGGCCGGCTCATTGAGCCGGCCCGTGCTCGAACGGATCGAATTCGAGGACGGAGTCCACTTCATCGTCCTCGAGTTCGGAACTCGGCAGGGCGCCGAACGCGCCACCAGACCGAAACAGGGTGACCGGAACCATGAGGGTCTGGGCGAGTTGATAGGCGTGGCTTTGCGCCAAGAGGAAATCGTCGGACATGTTCAAGGCTCCATCTTCGCAAGCGGGCCATCCCCGCTCGATGGCTGCGGCAGTGTCCGGCCGTGGTCGCGATCACCGCGACGGCGAAGCCGTGCGGCGGCAGCTTGCGCACCGACCCCTTCAGGGGTTGATCGTGGAAGACCGGGGCTGGACCAGGAAGCCATCACCAGAGAGCGGAAATGGTCTGCGTGCGACGATGCGTTGAGATCGATGACCGACATCTTCGATCGCGAGAGTCACGTTTCATATCTCGCGTACGTCGGGTTTTGCCAACCCGCTTCGCAGTCCCAATCTCGATTCCGCTCCGCGACATGAATCGTTGGGAGATTCGCCGAGCACTTGGCTACTCCGAGAATTGATTTGTGGCTGGCAGGAGGCGTTCGCGATAAATACGACGCGAAGCAACGGAGATCGCTCACTCGCGATCTGATCAGACACGGTACATTGCACCAATCAGTTCGCCGATTATATTTCGTTAAACGGTTTCTATCGTCGTTGAGGCAACTCTGATGCAGGAATTTCTCGAGGCCCTGGCGGAAATCAAAGCCGAATTTTCGGCGGAGCCGCCGATGACGGACGACGAGCTGGTCGAGTTCGCGACGGAGTTTCGTGATGACCTGCTTGGCGGACAGGAGAGCAAGCTGATGTGTGCTGCCGTTTGCTGGCCGCTTGCGTCATACTTGAGATTTTGCGGCGTGGAGTGCAAATGCGTCGAGAGCGATCTGGGCTCAGTGAACCATGTCTGGATCAAGTTGGCTGACGGCCGCGCGCTCGATCCCAACGCCGATCAATTCAACTCGGAAGCGAAGAGGTGGCCAGCCGTCTACCTTGGACGTCGCGTCGAGCTTCATATCTAACAACGGGTCGATTTTACACGGGTGCGGGAGAGGTGTTGGATGCGGATAACACCTGGAGGGATAACGATTCAGCAACTGATCGATGAGCGATACACGCACCTCCAGATTCTCTGCTGTGCGGCGAAGCTCGTTCCGCTTGACCAGATCCCAACGCGCGTGCGTGGTAAAAGTCTAGAAGACGTCGCCCATCAATTCGTCTGCGCGACCTGCGGAAAGCGGGCGACGCTCGCCCGTATCGCACCTTGGCGGCATGGTATGCCGCGCCTTTGACCAAATCTTTTGACGGGTGTATCGACTATCAACCTCTCGCGGCCAATCGCTCGAGTTGACTTGATTGGCCATGAAGTCATTTGAGAATGGTGTTAAGGGAGTCGCTGGGTGCTGACCGAAACGGATCGCGGTATCCTGAAATGCCTTGATGAATTCACGCGCTTTGCGACGAAGGATGTCGCGGAACGCGTGGTGATCACGCGCGCGGACAAACGTGCCAATTCGGCTTTAGTACGGCAACGTTTGATCGGATTGCAGCTCGACGGCCTGGTGCAGTCTTTCGCGGATCGGAAACCCATGAGCTGGATCCGAACAGCCAGAGGCACCGCCGCATTGGCGATCGGTGGTCAGGAGCAGATCTGACAAAGGAAGATCCGATGGTCGAAACGGGTTCGCAATACGACCTGCGAGACGCGATGACGCTCAACGGCAAGAATGCCGCGATGCTCAGCAGCGCTGAGGTCGAAATGCTTGAACACTTCGTCATGCAGGGACGAAAGTGGGGCGTCTTGATTGCCGTGGTGCATGAGCAGACGAATGCAATCGTTGAACGATTGCAGAGCAGTTCGGACGTGACAAAATATGTGAGGCCACATATTCGGGGGAATTATTTGCTCTCGGTCGAACTCCACCTCGGATCAAGAACCTGAAACATTCGCGGCCTCGGCTCACGTGGCCGATCATTGACCTGCTTGTGGATTCAATTCTTTATTGTTTGGGACCACTTGAAGGCAACGGTAGGCAAGCATTCGGATCGAGTGCGCGATCTCATTCGACGACCATCCGGCAGCGAGCGCGGCCTCGAAGATCGCGCGGACCGCGCCGTCGAGTGCGTTGTCGCAGTCCGCGATGCGATCGGCATAATTTTCGGGGCGTTTTGGGCTCGGAATGATCGTCATAGTTTGACGTAACTGTGTGCCCATCGCGGGGTCAAATCAGCCTTTTGGCGCATCGATCGCACCCTGTGCCGCTTCGGCACAACGCGCTTCGCGCCGTATGAAACATTCTGCATCTTGGGGCCGTCGCGAGCATTGCGAGTGCGCTGCACAGAAGCGACCGGACGACGCGCGTCTGGCGTGCGCGACGCCGGCGGAGAATGCGCCTGGCTGTCCCCTCCCCTTCGCGTGCTTGTTGGGTCGCACGTCAGTTCAGGCGCGGCCGGTTATCTTGACAAAGAAAAAGCGCCCGCCGGGGGAGGACCGGCAGGCGCTTACGTCATGGGGTGGCAGGGAGGGAGGGGAGGCGCCAGCCCCATGTAAACGCGTTAACCGCGGAAAGAGGCGCGCGCCGCCTTGCGCGACACGAATTCGATGCTGCCGCGCGAGACGCCGACATCGGCAAGTTCGCGGTCGGTCAGCTTCGAGAGTTCGCGCACCGAGGCGCGATAGCGGCGCCATTCGTTGATCTTGGAGGCGAGGGAATTGGTGGTCATGGTCTTACCTTTCTGGCTGTTTCAGCTTCGGTGAACGTCCGGAGCCAGTGAATTCTTTCTATAAAAAAGATATACATTTCCGCACTGCAACATACCAGTGCTAAGACGCCTCCAGAGATATGCAATATGTGCATACCTTGACGTTTACACCGCGGCGCTTTCGATGTGATTTTGGGCAAACTGCGTGATCACGGTGCGATTTCGCGAGTGTTCGACCAATGTCCGTCGATCCTTCGTCAAGAAATCGTGTCGAATGCATAGCTTGCGGCGCAATATCTGTTCCCTCCCCGACCTATCAGACAGGTCGAAATGATTTCAAAAGCTTCCGCTGTCACATTGGTTTGCGGCGCACAACGGACCGGTTTAACAGAGGTTGGCCGCTTTATGCTGCAATTGGGGACCACGGTACGCGTGGTGTGTGATGTCCAAACCAGCCGCCGTCCCGCCTATGGGAACTCCGGCCGATTATCAGCTCCCGGTATCGATCGTCGTCCCCGCTCACCGAAAATCCCGCGCCTTCACCCTGATCTCGTCCAGATGAAGATACGGATCGACAATGGTGCGGCCTTTGGGAAAATTTCCTGGATCGACCGGCAACCGCTCTTGCGAGGCGACATCATGATCTCCTGAGGAGATCAGAGCATTCGCGTCACGCGTGTGGATTTTGGCCAACTCCCCTGAGCAATCCGACACCTGCTGCACAACGAGGTGAACCACCTCGCCCTCGCGCTGAATGCGCCCCTTGACCCCCATCATCACGGCGCCGAGAACGATGCGGCGGAACCGTTCAAAGACTTTCGCCCACACGACGAGATTGACGACGCCGGTCTCATCTTCGAGCGTGATGAACATCACGCCCTTCGCCGATCCCGGGCGTTGCCGCACGAGCACGAGACCCGCAACCTCCGCCCATCTTCCGTCGCGCAATGCCCCCGCCTCGGCGCATGTCATCATGCGCCGCCGCACGAGATCCGCACGCAGGAACGAGATCGGGTGCTGGCGCAGGCTCAGGCCGATGTGACCGTAATCCTGGATGACCTCCGCGCCGTCAGGCATCGGCCGCAGCATCACCTGCGGTTCGTCTTGTTCCGGAATAGAGATAGCGTCTCTTGCGGCAGCTGCGCTGAACAGCGGCAACGGTTCGTCGCGCAGCGCCTTGATGGCCCACAAAGCTTCCCGGCGTGTGATGCCAAGAGACGAATTGAACGCATCCGCCTCGGCGAATTCGACCAGCACCGCGGACGAGAGACCGGCCCGGCGCCACAGATCATCGATCGACGCGAACGTGCCCTCCCCGCGCACGGCAACGAGACGCGCGGCATCCGCGTTGGCGAGCCCCCGGATCATGCGCAGCCCAAGGCGCACCGCAAATTGCTCGTCATCATCCCCGCGCGGCTCGAGCGTGCAGTCCCAGCGGCTCGCATTCACGCACACGGGCCGAACCCCGACGCCATGATTACGGGCGTCGCGCACGATCTGGGCCGGTGCATAAAACCCCATCGGCTGCGCGTTGAGCAGCGCGCAGCAGAACACGTCCGGATGCCAGCATTTCATCCAGGAGGACGCATAGGCGATCAGCGCGAAACTCGCCGCGTGGCTTTCGGGAAAGCCGTAGGAGCCGAACCCTTCCAATTGGCGGAACGTGCGCTCCGCAAATACGCGGTCGTAGCCATTGGCGACCATGCCTGCGATCAGTTTCTCGCCGAACTTGCTGACGCCGCCAGTATGTTTGAAGGTCGCCATGGCGCGGCGCAATTGATCGGCTTCGCCCGGCGTGAAACCGGCGCATTCGATCGCGACGCGCATCGCCTGCTCCTGGAACAACGGCACGCCCAGCGTCTTGCCGAGCACCGCCTCGAGCTCGGGCTTCGGATAGACCACCTCCTCCTTACCTTCGCGCCGGCGCAAATAGGGATGCACCATGTCGCCTTGGATCGGACCCGGACGGACGATCGCGACCTCGATGACGAGGTCGTAGAAGGTGCGTGGGCGGATGCGCGGCAGCATGGCCATTTGCGCCCGCGACTCGATCTGGAACACTCCGACCGTGTCGGCGCGGCGGATCATCGCGTAGGTGCGCGGATCCTCGGCCGGGATGGTCGCCAGATCCAGATCGATGCCTTTATGGTCTTTCAGCAGATCGAAGGCGCGGCGCATGCAGCTCATCATCCCAAGTCCGAGCACGTCGACCTTCATCATCTTCAGGACGTCGATATCGTCCTTATCCCATTCGATGACCTGCCGCTCGGCCATGGCGGCGGGATCAATCGGCACGAGTTCGTCGAGACGATCGCGGGTCAGCACGAAGCCGCCGGGATGCTGGGAGAGATGGCGGGGGGTGCCGACCAGCCGATGCGCGAGTTCCAGCGTCAGGCGCAGGCGGCGGTCATCGAGATTGAGATTGAGTTCAGCGGCGTGTTTGGCCTCGACCTCTTCCGACCAGCCCCAAACCTGGCTCGACAAAGTTTTGGTGAGATCCTCAGGGAGTCCTAGCGCCTTGCCGACGTCACGAATGGCACCGCGCGCCCGGTAGCGAATGACGGTGGCGCACAGCGCGGCACGATCGCGGCCATAGGTCTCGTAGACCCATTGAATGACATCCTCGCGCCGCTCATGCTCGAAATCGACATCGATGTCCGGCGGCTCCCGCCGTTCGGCTGAGACAAATCGCTCGAACAGGAGATCGTTGCGGTCCGGATCGATCGACGTGATGCCGAGCACGTAACAAACGGCGGAATTCGCGGCGGAGCCGCGGCCCTGGCACAGAATGCCTTGTGAGCGGGCGAAGCGCACGATGGCATTCACGGTCAGGAAATACGGTGCATAGCCGAGCTGTTCGATCAGATTCAATTCATGGGTCAGTATGCCGTGCACACGCTCCGGCAACCCTTCGGGATAGCGCTCAGCGGCTCCCTCCCAGGTCATCTTGGCTAAGGCATCCTGCGGTGAGAGATCGGGATGACTTTTTTCGTCCGGATATTGGTAGGCGAGTTCGGCAAGCGAAAAGCGGCAACGGTCCGCGATCTCGATCGTGCGAGCAAGCGCCTCGGGATAGCGGGCGAACAGGCGATGCATTTCCTGCGGCGTCTTGAGATAGCGGTCGGCAAAGCGCTCGCGCCGGAACCCGAGTTCGTCGATCGTGACATTGTGCCGGATAGCGGTGACGACATCCTGCAGCATGCGCGCGTCAAGCGCGTGATAGAGCGCGTCATTGGTGACGATGCTGCGCACGCGTGTTTCGCTCGCCATCTGCGCCAGCCGCCACAGCCGCACTTGGTCGTTCGGCCGCCGGCGCAGGGTCAGCGCCAGATAGGCGCGATCCCCGAACTCTTCGCTCAAGCTGCGCAGCCGTGCTGCACAAGCCTCGTCGGGATCATCAGGAAGGAGCACCGCGATCAGGCCCTCACCGTATGCGGTAAGATCCGCCCATTCGAGACGACATTTCCCTTTGCCTGCCCGCTTCTTGCCGAGCGACAGCAACCGGCAGAGCCGGGCATAGGCCGGCCGGTCGGTGGGGTAGACCAGCACCGAAATGTCGTTCGCAAGATCGAGCCGGCATCCGACGACGAGACGAACGCCGGTTGCTTTTGCTGCTTCATGCGCACGCACTATGCCGGCGAGACTATTGCGGTCGACGATCCCCAGCGCCTCGATGCCGAGCTCCGCGGCCTTTGCAAAAAGTTCGTCGCAGCTGCTCGCGCCACGCAAGAACGAGAAATGGCTCGTCACCTGAAGTTCGGCATAGCGCGGGCTCATCCGAAGATACCGTGGAGAAACCAGCGCTGCGAGCCGGTCTCGGGATGTTCGCCGTCGCCGGAGCGGTAGATCCAATAGCGTTCGCCTGCATCATCCTCGACGCGAAAGTAATCGCGGACGGTGGCGCGCTCTTGGTCGCGTTTCCACCATTCGCCTTGAATGCGTTCCGGGCCGTCGGCGCGGCGCACCTTGCGGCGAATGCCGCGCCAAGAAAACCAGGCGGGGGGATGATCGGGCAGCAGTGCAAGGGCCTCGATCGCCTCGGGCTGCGGCAACAAGCGGGGCGGCCGCGGCCAATCGCCTTGCCAGGTCACACCGATTTCGGGCGCGAGCGGCGGGATGCGACCGACTGAATGCTCGGGGATGTCGCTTTGGACCGGGATGAGCCGGTAGAGACGATGGTCGCCGATGCGGTTGGCGAGCGTATCGATCAGGTCCGACACGTCCCGTTGCGCGTACTCGAGCAGCGAGGACGCCATTTGGCTCTCGCGCAAAGGCTCGGCGAGAGTCGCGGCGAGGATCATCTTCTCGATGCCGAAACCGGGATCGATGGTTTCAATCTTGTCGACCAGCAGCCGGGTCAGCCGTTTGGCGTCGCGCGTCGGTTGCGCCGTGCCGACCCGGGTCGCCTGAAGCGTGTTGTCGACAAGGTGGCACAGAAGATCGAGGCGGCGCGCGCCAAGCCGTTTTGATTCCAGTTCCGCGCAGAGGCTCGCAACCAGCTTGCTGATATAGCGCGTAATCGTCTCGGCGGCCGAAATCGGCTCGCCGAAATTGCGCACGACTTCGATGATTTCGGGTGAGCGCACCGGATCGATCGGTTCCGCCTTGCGTCCCAGCGCTTGGTCGAGCCTCACGCCGATCTCCGGCCCGAAGCGCAGCGCGAAGGGCGCCCGCGGTTGATCCAAGAGGTCTCCAATCCTTTCGAACCCGAGCGTGCCGAGCCCCCGCACGATCTCGCGCTCAAGCCGCAGAGCCGCGATCGGCAAGAGTCGAAGTGTGGCCACCTCCTGCCCGGGTGGAATGACGATGGTGGGCCGGGCCAGGCAACGCGCGGCGGCGTGGGCCGTCCCCTTTGTCCCGGCAACCGCGGCACGCGCCTCGACGCCAAAGCCGGCGAGTTTGTCGACCAAGGATTCGAGCAAGAAGACTTCGCCGCCATGCAAATGATCGACGCCGGTCGTGTCGATCACGAGCCCGTCCGGCGGGTCGGCGGCAACCAATGGCGAGACGCGTTGCAACGCCCAAAGCGCCAGCCGCTCGACCCCGTCCGTGTCGGCGCGCGGATCGGCGTCCATGACAACGAGACCAGGCGCGAGCGCCTGCGCCTTCGCGACCGCCATGCCAGTTTGCAGGCCAAGACGGGCCGCGGCCGCATCGAGCGCCGTCACAATCCGTTTGCGCCCCTCCCGGCCGGCGAGCACGAGCGGCGTTTCACGCGACAGCGAAGCGTCGCCCAATTTCTTTCGCAGCCGGTCGGTTGGCCACCTTGGCAGAAAGAGCGAGATAACCCTGGCCATCACAGGCTTCCACTTCAAAATCCGCGCTGTCGCCCGCCCGGCAGCGGATCAGTTCCACAAGCCACCGCGGCCGGCCGACGCCGGGCACCGGCAGCGGCTCGGTCGGGACCACCGAAACGCGCCAGCGGGTCACCGACGCCGTCGGCTGCCCGAAATCCGCCGCCTCGGACTGGCGGCGCCAGCGGCGCAGCGCGAGGCCGATCGTCCCCGAGCTTTCGGCGGCGAGCTGCAGGCGGCGCGAGGCGATCATCGGCAGGCGGGCGACCTCGGCCACGACCGCGCTGAGACCCCCATGGCGCAGGCCTTCCTCGAAACAGGCGAGCAGGGATTTCTCGTCGCCGCATTCGACATGGATGAGCCGATCGGGGAGGAGACCGGCCTGCGCCAGCGCCGGGGCGAAGAGATCGTGCCGGGTGACGCACCAGATCACTTTGCCCTTGCTGCGTGCCGCAATGCCGGCGGCAAAGAGGCTCGCCGCGGCCCCGTCGACCGCGCCGTTGCCGCCGCCGGCGATCTCATGCAGCGCGCCGAGCGCCAGCCCGCCGCCCGGAAGCCGGCGATCGAGATCCGCGAGGCCGAACGGCAGGACGTCGCGCGCCCGGCCGCTCGATCGCTCCAGGCGCTCGATGCGCTGGCGCAGCTGGGCCAGGATCGGGCGGGTCTCGTCGGGACGGGTTGGCAAAAGATCTCCTCAAGGGCTTTGCAGGCGGGTAAGCGTCTGTTATGTTCTTTATCTGTTCTCTTCTCGCGAAAGAGTCAATTGGCGTGCGTCGGGGTTTTCTTTCCGCGCGCGGCCGGGACGAGCTGAGGTTGCCTCGATGGATGCGTTGAACCTGATGGAATCTCAGTTGGATAAGGGCCAAACCAGTGCCAGCGCCGCCTATTTGGAAAAATTGAATGACCAGCAGCGAGCCGCGGTGGAACATGGCGTCGGCTTGGCCGACGGGCGTACCGGCGGCCCGCTGCTGATCATTGCCGGCGCCGGTTCCGGCAAGACCAATACGCTCGCGCACCGGGTCGCCCATCTTATCGTCAACGGCGCCGATCCCCGCCGCATCCTGCTGATGACCTTCTCCCGCCGCGCGTCTTCAGAGATGACCCGCCGGGCCGAGCAGATCTGCACCAAGGTACTGGCGGACCGCGGCCGGATTCTGGCCGACGCGTTGACCTGGGCCGGAACCTTCCATGGGATCGGCGCGCGGATCTTACGCCAATATGCCGAACAGATCGGTCTCGATCCACAATTCACGATCCATGACCGCGAAGACTCAGCCGACCTGATGAATCTCATCCGGCATGAGCATGGCCTGTCGGCGACCGAGAGCCGGTTTCCGGCGAAAGCAACCTGTCTGGCGATCTATTCCCGCACGGTGAATGCGGAATTGCCATTGACGGATATCTTGTGCAGCAGCTTTCCTTGGGTAGTAGGCTGGGAAGTGCAGTTGCGTGACCTCTTTGCGTCCTATGTCGAGGCCAAGCAGGCCCAGAACGTTCTCGATTACGACGATCTGCTGCTGTACTGGTCGCACACCATGGGCGATCCGACCCTTGCCGACGACATTGCCGCCCATTGGGATCACGTTCTGGTCGACGAATACCAGGACACCAACCGCCTGCAGGCGACGATCCTGACCTCGTTGAAGCCTGGCGGCCGCGGTTTGACGGTGGTCGGCGACGACGCGCAATCGATCTACTCGTTTCGTGCCGCGACCGTGCGCAACATCCTCGACTTTCCGGCCGAATTCTCGCCGCCCGCTGAAGTCATTACGCTTGATCGCAATTACCGCTCGACGAAACCGGTTCTGGCGGCAGCCAATGCCGTGATCGATCTCGCCAAGGAACGCTACGCCAAGAACCTCTGGACAGACCGGGAGTCGGCCGAGTTGCCACAGCTCGTCACGGTCCGCGACGAAGCCGATCAAGCACGATTTGTTGCCGAGGAGATCTTGGCCCATCGGGAAACTGGTCAGCGGCTGAAGGATCAGGCGGTATTGTTTCGCGCGAGCCACCACAGCGGACAGCTCGAAGTCGAGCTGACCCGGCGCAACATTCCCTTTCGCAAGTTCGGCGGCCTGAAATTCCTCGACTCGGCCCATGTCAAGGATGTGCTTGCCGCCCTGCGCTTTGTCGAAAATCCACGCGACCGCATCGTCGGCTTTCGGTTGCTGCAGCTGCTGCCCGGCATCGGCTCCGCCACGGCGCAACATGCGCTCGACGCCATGGCCGACAGCATCGACCCATTCGAAAAGCTGACCGCCCTGCCCTGCCCGCCGCGCGCCGCGGCGGATTGGCCGGACTTTGTCGCCATGCTGCATCGGCTGCATGCGGGCCAAGCAGGCTGGCCAGCGGAAATCGGACATGTCCGGAATTGGTATGAGCCGCATCTCGCTCGTATCCACGACGACAGCGAAGCCCGACGTGCTGATCTGTTGCAGCTCGAGGATATCGCTTCGGGCTATGCCTCGCGCGAGCGCTTCCTGACCGAACTCACGCTCGATCCGCCCGACGCGACCTCGGGCCAAGCCGGCGTGCCGCATCTCGATGAAGATTATCTGATCCTGTCGACGATCCATTCGGCCAAAGGCCAGGAATGGAAAAGCGTCTTCGTGTTGAACGCGGTTGACGGCTGCATTCCCTCCGATCTCGGCGCTGGCAGTTCCGGCGAACTCGAGGAAGAGCGCCGGCTGCTTTATGTCGCCATGACCCGCGCGAAGGAACATCTGTCGCTGATCCTGCCGCAGCGATTCTTCACCCACGGCCAATCGCCAACCGGCGATCGCCACCTCTACGCGTCGCGCACCCGGTTCATTCCGGCGGCACTTCTGCAATATTTTGAGCGGCGATCATGGCCGAGCGCGGCGCAGGTGGAGGCCTCGATGTCGAAGGCCAAACATATGCGAGTTGACGTCGGCGCCCGCATGCGTGGAATGTGGCGATAGGGGAGGCACAGCGTTGTGTAATCTCTACAATCTAACGACGAACCAGCAAGCGATCAGGGATTTCATCGAGATCACTTACGACACGCTCGGCAATCTCGAACCCGATATCGACATCTATCCCGACCGGCCAGCGCCGGTGGTCCGGAACGTCAACGGTGGGCGGGACCTTACGCGGTTGACCTGGGGCATGCCGACACCACTTGAGCACCTGAAATTCGCCGACGCGCCCGATACCGGCGTCACGAATGTGCGCAAGACCTGGATCGACCACTGGCAGCAATGGCTTGGGGTGGAAAATCGTTGTGTGGTGCCGGCGACCGCCTTTTCCGAATACGGTGAGCAGCCCGATCCGGTGACCAAGCGCAAGCCGCTTTACTGGTTTGCGCTCGACGCGTCGCAGCCGCTGTATTTCTTTGCCGGCATCTGGACCAAATGGACGGGAACGCGCGGATCGAAGAAAACGCCGCGCACCGGCGATCATGAGCTCTTCGGATTCCTGACCTGCAAGCCGAACGGCATCGTTGCGCCGATCCATTCCAAGGCGATGCCCGTCATGCTCCGCACCAAGGACGAAGTCGAAATGTGGCTCACCGCCGATTGGAAACAGGCCAAAGTTTTGCAAAGGCCCCTGCCCGACGACGCCTTGCAGATCGTTGAACGCAAATAAGAGCTGCGCCGGAGGTCTTTCCTCACGAATTGGCCGAACGATCGGATTGGCTTTGGCGACGACGTTTCACGAATTGACCCGCGTGCTGATCGCCTGTCGGCATCGTCCTCGATCGGTACACACTTGTCGCCCCCGCAAAGCACGAGCGCTCAATCGGCCGCGATCTCTCACACTTCGCTAGGGGATCACGTTTTGAGCACAAGTGCCCACTTTCCCATTATCCATTCCGCAAAGCATCAGATCGAGGACAGTAGGGTTATCAGAATAACCCGTGTGGGCTTTGACGGGGTCTGAGACGAGGCCCGGAATGCTGAACTCCCCATTCGGCATGTAGACATTGGTCAAGTTGACCTTGTCAGGTCCGATATCGGATTGCTCGACCCTCCAGCTCAGGACATCATCCGGATCCGTGAACGCAACCAGTTGCGCCACTCCAGGTGTGTTGTCCCCCGCATTCCCAATCCCATGCATAACGGCTGCGTTGCGTTTGCGCTGGATCTTTCCCCACTCAGTCAAGAAGCGACGTGCCGTCACGTGCGCAGCGGCGGAAAGCTCCGTATGCGCGACAAGCGACGTCGCTTGCGGTGACGAAGAGGGCGTGGAAGGATAAGTCGTCAAATTGCTCAGATCGAGTAACGCCAGTTGATTGGCCATCATAAAAATGAAACGCGTATCCTGCAGAATCTTATAGGCGGGCGTGCTCACATTCTCTTCCGGGATTGAACCTCCTCGATACAGTTCCTCGTTGATCGCGTCCATGAGCATGAAGCCGCCAAGGCTGTGCGAAATCAGCACTGTTGGATCGCGCCGGTCCCCGCCCGAACATGTCTTGCCGTCTGAGCTTGGTCGCCCGTCAACCACAAGACAAAGAGCAGCCTGAACCGAAGGGCGCATCACGTCGTCCCGGTAACGCCCCGCGTACAAGACCGCGTCACCAAGATAGAAGTCGATGAAGTTCTTGGCCTGCGATGCGAACCACTGCGGTGGATTTTCGTCATGCGCGTATAAGTTGCATTTCAGAGCTTCGGTGAGCGGCGCCCAGTAAAGATACGTCACCGACAAAACGATGGGCTGGCTCGTTCCGGATACCGCAAAATCATAGGTGTAAAGGCGCGCCTGCACAGATGGCGGTACCCCGTTGATGCCGATGAGCTTCGGTTCTGTGTGAACCAGCTCGGACGGGCTCGGCACCGATGTCGGCGTGCAGCTCACGGGTGTCGACTTTTCCTCCGGTCCATGGACGACCTGCACCAGACCCTGTCGACGAGCAAGAGAGGCGATGAAAGGGTCAAATGCGGTCGTCGAGGTCGTGCCGATGCCATGAACAATGAGAATGCGCAAAGGTGCACGATTGGCGCCGTTCGAAGCATTGGACTCTACGCGCGCCAAGAGATCACTGATGCCCGAAAATTCCGTGGCATCGCCGGGGAGCGTGACCGGGATGGTCGTACAGGCCGACAGGAAGGCGACACTTAACAAGCCCAGAGAAAGCAACATGCCGCGCCGGAAAATCGAGCGCAGCTTCCCACGGCATTCGGATGTCATGCGCGCCCCCAATGTGCTTTGATGTCCTCAGGCTCTGCCGGCCGATCAATCGTCGCTCGCGCAAGTTTAGGCGCAAGCCCCGAGTTTCATCAAGCGTCCTCTTCGGCGATTGCCCGACGAAGCTCTGTAGATCGCTGAGCGCACTTAGTGGCCGCTCTGCAAGCATTCGTCGCAATCCGGTTGAAGAAACGAATTCGCCACGGCGACACAACTCGGACGCGCACCTCACATCGGCTGCACGACACGGCTCCACCCATGCCCCGGATCCAGCGAGAAGTTCATCGTCTTGCAATACGGGCACACGTATTCGGTGAAAAGATCAGCTCCAAGCGCTTCCTCGAAATAGTCGCCGGGCAGCATTTCGGCTTCGATGCACACCCCGCCGCAGTTGTCGCACTCATAGCGCGGCACGCTGGGGCTTGCTGCGCCGGATGGCTCGTTCGGTTGCGTCATCGGCCTCCGCCTTCAGCAAATACGCCCGGCCGAGATTGGCTATGGCCGCCGCGATTGAACCCCGATCCCATCCGACAGCCTCGGCACGCTCAACAAGAAGAGACACGTCTCGCTCAAGCATCTCTTCGCATTCGAGTAGGTAATCGGGGTGTGAGATTTCAAGGCGCGGCCGCTGCATCGCGTAAGGCTAGATCGTTCCGCCGTTTCTATCAATGAGCGGTTGCCCCCACATTGTGACATAGGCGCCGCGCGCTGATTTTCGCCGCTCGGCTGCCTCTCGCTCTTCTTTGATTTCAAGGTGGGCGCTGCTCGGCCTTCGGTCGTCTGGCCAGCCCATGCAGCAGGCCGTCAAGGCCGCGTCGCAGGCTGCCCACCAGGTGTCCGCCCGATCGAAATCAACGTCCTCGGCCAACTCGCCAAACGCACCATTTGAGAACAGAGCAAATTCATCGCCCTCGACGGCAAAAACGCCGGCTACGGCATCCTGTGGGGAAATGCCGGCATCGTAAAAGACCTTCCAGGCTGCCGCGATACCGCGCGCGATTTCCTCGTCGGTCGCACCGGGAACTGTGATCTCAAGGGTCATTTCCACCCTCCGAAAAGAACGAAATAGGAACATAGCACGGACTGGCAGCCGCGCAAGTCCTGAGTTTCAGGGGTAGAGCGCATGTCCACACGACACGACGGCGAGGAAGATGTCGGCCAAAGCAATCGGCGCGTCAGCGACGGGCAAAAAGGCAGTCTAAGGAGGCCGAGCAAAGCGGTGCCCGAAGGGCACGGCCGGAACAGTCTGCCGGCGAAAAGACGGAAAAAGGTGCGCCGCAGGAGGCCGAGCGAAACGTTGCCGGCACGGCACGGCCGGGACCCACGCGCCCCGCCTTTTCGCCACCCTATTGTGCAAGAGGGATCGTATCCAAAAGGCGGAGACGTTTACGGCTCCGTTCCGCTCGCGGAATAGAGCCCGGCCCCAAGGGCTTGCCAGGACTCAGCTTTTTCTAGCTAGGCATCGGATAACAGCGTCGGATCATCACATTTCCAAGGTTGGCACCACCACTTCATTGTGGGGATAGCCTCGTGCCGGCCCAGTCCTGCGCGTCGGTGCTGACGCGAAGATAAATACGGGCGACGCGCCTCGCGGCAAACTCAGTGCAATTTGCGTTCAGCCGGTACGAACGGCACCAAATTACCGTCCTCATCCCGGCCGTCATCGAGCATGGTTTGCTTGTAGACCGCCCAAGCGTCGGCGACGATGCCCGTGTTACCGGCCATGCGCATCCAGTATTGGCGGGAGGGCTCTGTCAGAACATTCCACCATGCCATGCCGGCACGCTCATCGTCTGTGGGGGTGCGGTCGATCATCGTGCCTCCTCGACGGCCAAATAGCTATAGTCTAGCGGATCTATTTTAGGCCGGCTGACGCATGGCACAAGGAGCAATTTAAATGCCCCCGGCGCAGTGGTCCAATCCAAAAGACCTTTGACTTTACATTGATCCCGAATGCCCGGAAGAATGCGCAATGCCATTCAAGTTCGTCCATACTGCCGACCTCCATCTCGACTCTCCATTGCGCTCGCTGGCACTGCGCAGCCGCGACCTTGCCGAGCTGATCGGTGACGCAACACGCCAGGCCTTAGTCGCGATCATCGATCTCTGCATCGATGAGCAAGTGGATGCGCTGATAATCGCGGGCGATCTGTACGACGGCGATCAGACATCGATGAAGACCGCTCGGTTTCTGGCCAACCAGATGCAGCGGCTGCATGACGCTGGCATCGCCACCTTCGTGATCCGCGGCAATCATGATGCTCTGTCACGCATCACTCAGGAACTGATCTTGCCACCATCAGTCACCGTGTTTGGCGGTCGTTCCCACGCCGTCGATCTTGTTCGCGGGGATCTGGCTCTGGCGTTCCATGGCCTGAGCTTCGCAAAACCTCAGGCTCCGGAAAGCCTTCTCGAGAAATATCATCGCCCTACCCCGGACGCGGTCAACATTGGCATCATGCATACGAGCCTGGCCGGAGCGCCGGGGCACGATCTCTATGCTCCTTGCAGGGCCGCGGACCTGCACAGCTGGGGTTTCGACTACTGGGCTCTTGGGCATGTCCATGTCCGGGCACAGCACCCAGGTGATCGCATGGTGATCATGCCAGGAATGCCACAAGGCCGGGACATAAACGAGGGCGGCGAAAAGACGGTCACCCTTGTCACAATCAATGATGATCGCAGCCTCATCGTCGAGGAGAGACCCACCAGCACTGCCCAATTCGAACGGATCCAGGTCGATCTTTCCTCGGCCGAGACTTGGCTAGACGCGGCAGAATTCATTGAGCAGGGCATAGGTGTCGCGCGCGATCGGACACGCTCAGCGCATCTTGTCGGCCGTCTTCGGCTGACCGGTGCGACGCCCCTGTCATGGCAGCTGCGCCACGATCGCGATCTGCTGCTGGCGGAAACGGAGCAGCGCGCCGAGGGTCTTGGCAAGACATGGGTGGAGAAGATCGAGATCGCCACCACAGCCAATGAGAGCATGCCGGTCGGAAGCGTTACAGCCGATCCGATCATGGAACTCGGCGAACTGATGCGCAGCGACATCATCCAACAGCACGGTGTTCGCGAAGTCATGCGCGATCTGGTGAAGGAGCTGCGAGATGATTTGCCACCTGAAGCACGCGGTTTCAGCGGCAGTGACGAGGCAGCGTTCGAAGCTCTGATCGACCAGCTGCTCGCGGAAGGCAGTGAGGACATGCTAGCCCGGTTGAAGCCGGAAACGTCGGGAATCAGCTAATGCGCCTGCGCCGACTCGACCTCACCCGCTACGGCAAATTCACCAACTATTCGATCGACTTCAACGAGCACATTTCCGGCACGCCGGATTTGCACATTATCTACGGCCTGAACGAGGCGGGTAAATCGACATCACTGTCGGCCTATCTCGACTTGCTGTTCGGGATAGAAGACCGCACGAAGTACGGCTTCCTTCATCAGGGCAAGGCAATGGAAATCGGTGCTTGCCTGGAATTCGACGGACGGGCCCATGAATTCAAGCGGCTCAAGCAGCGCAGTAACTCCCTGCTAGGCGCACACGGCCAGCCGGTGAACGAAGCGATCTTGAGCGTCCCGCTCGCGGGACTTACGCGAGACGCCTATCGCATGATGTTCTCCCTTGACGATCAGACACTGGAAGATGGCGGCAACGCCATCCTCGAAAGCAAGGGCGATCTGGGGGAGCTGTTATTTTCGGCGAGCGCTGGCCTGGCCGGCATCAGTTCCATTCTCGAAACCTCGGTCGCTGAAGCAGACGGCATTTTCCGTAAGCGCGCGAGCTCGACGAAAATTGCCGGCCTCAAACGCCAGATCGCGGAACTCAAATCGCAGCGCGATGCGATCGACATACAGGCCTCGACCCACAGGGCGTTGACGACAGCGCTCGAGCAGGTCGAAGCGAAATATAACGCAGCCATGAAGGAAATCGGTGCAGCAAGGGCACGCCAGGAGGAGATCGCGCGCGTCCTGCGTGCTCACCCTTTGGCCACCGAATACCGTCTTCGCGAGGAGCAGCTTGCAGCATACAAGGACCTGCCGCATCCCCCGCATGAATGGCTGTCCGTACTTCCAGATCTCATGGTCCAGGAGACGCGGCTTCAAGCAGAACTCGCCGGCATCCAACAGCGCGAACATAAGATTCGAGAAGAGATGAAAGGTCTGGTGACCGATGAACATCTTCTGACGATGACAGAGCGCCTCGATCACTTGGCAGATTCAGCTGCACGCTATGCCACCGCCGAAGAGGACCTGCCGAAAAGAAAGGCTGCTCTGTCTGAATCGATCCGCAGGATCGACATGATCCTCGCCGCCCTGGGACAGGCGGATATCCCCGACCCGAAGTCGCTGCTCATACCGGCTGCCACGATCGGGACGCTGCGCGACCTGATTGGCAAGAAGTCCGGCATTGATGTTGCGCGACAGTCGGCTGAAAAAGAGCATGACGCTACAAGGCAGGCGCTAGCCAAAGAACAGCACGCCAGGCAGGCGCTCGGTACTCAAGGTGCATCGCTTGACGCCGGCAAAGTCGCACAGCTTCAATCTGTTCTGAGCCACCTGCGTGACGGCAACTTTGTCGCCGAATTCCGCTTTGCCGAGCGGAGTATTCCCGCCAACCGCCAAGCCTTCGATGATGCCGCGAGTGAGCTGCACCCATGGACTGGTGACGGCGACGCTCTTCGGAGAATCTTACCCCCCGCTGCCGATCGCCTTGAAACCTGGAAATTGATGCTCAACGGCCTCGACAGGCGCCGCTTGCAGGCCGCCGAGCGGAACAGAGAACTTGCAACAAGACACGAGCAGAGTGCGGCAAGGCTTGCTGCGCTCCGGGACACCGCCAACATCATGGATGATGAGGAGGCGCAGGCTGCTCTCCTCCAACGGGATGAGGCATGGCAACGGCATCTGTCGACTCTCGATCGCGAAACGGCTGACCGATTTGAGACCCACATGCGAAACACCGATGCCGTTGCTGCGGCACGTCTCGACAGAGCCAAAGAACTCGAGGAGCTGCGCTCACTGGCCACCGAGCTGGCGGTAATTAAGGTTAACGGCGATCGGCAGCGGGAATTGCTGCGCGAAGCCGATGAGGAACTGGAGACTTTACGCCGTGAAATCAAATCGGAAACCCCGCTGGAGATCCCGCTGTGCGACGGGGCATCTCTGGGCTCGTGGTTGTTAACAATAGGCCGATGGACGGAGAATCGCACTTCGGCATTGGCTGCGTGGGACAAGCTGCGTCGTGTCTTGCGCGAACTCGATGAGGCCAAAGCTGCGCTTGCGGCGAAGCAGAATTCCCTTGCGAAGACACTGATCACTGTCGGCATCCACGTAGATGGGTTGGATCTCGCTGCTTTGATGCAGGCGGCCGACAACGTCCTCGCGGACCATGCTGCGCTCCTGATCAAGCAGATAGAGGTAGACAAACGACTTGATGAATCTAAAGCGGCCACGGTGCAACGAAAAGTGGCACTCGACGAAGCGGTCACCGCCTTCGATGTGTGGCAACGTGACTGGACAGATGCCCTTGTAACCACTTGGTTCGCGGAGCAACAAGGCACCGTTGGCGTTGTCCGGGAGATTCTTGACGTGGTCGCCGATCTGCCCGAGGCGCTGCGCGAGCGGGATGATCTACAGCATCGAATCGATTCCATGGAGGCCAATCAAAAGGCATTCGCGGATATGATCATGCAGCTGCATGAAGCTCTCGGTGAAACGTTCGATGGCAAGAGTCCTCTCGCCGCCGCAAAGATTCTGATCCGACGGCGCGACGACGCCATGCAGATCGAAGCGAAACGGCGGGAGCGGGACCAGGCCCTTGTCGATCTCGCGATGGAACGCGATCGGCAGGCGGGCGAGACCGCGATCCATGATGCGCAAAAGAGGGATATGACGGACTTCTTACGCGTCGAAACCTTGGCCGACGTTCGGCAAGTGCTGGAGCGCTGTCGGAAGAGGGATGAGCTGGTCCAGCAGCAGGGTAAGCTTGAACGGCAGATCATCAGTGACATGCCGTCGCGATCAGCGCAGGATGCCCTGATCCGCCTCATCGATATCGACCTGTCTGAGCTTCAGCGAGAGCAAGCTGAGCTCGTGACACGCGTTGACGCTCTCGACGGGCACGCAAAGAACCTTTTTGCCGACAGGGCGCGTGCGAACGACAGCCTGACCGCCATTGGAGGGGACGATGCCGTCGCCCGTCTTGAGGCGAGCCGGCGCACATCGCTCCTTGAAATCGAGGATCTGGCGCTGCGCTATCTTCGCTTGAGAAGCGGCAGTCTTGTCGCCGATCATGGCATCCGCGCCTATAGGGACAAACACCGAAGCGCAATGATGAGCCGCGCATCCGAAGCATTTCGGCTGATCACTCGCGACGAGTACACCGGCCTTGCCACGCGGCCTGACAAAGATCGCGAAGTCCTGATCGGGTTATCGCGGAATGGCGGCTCCAAGGTTGCGGTCGAACTATCCAAGGGCACTCAGTTTCAGCTGTATTTAGCATTGCGCGTGGCCGGATACGAGGAGTTTGCGGCGGTGCGGCCCTCGGTCCCCTTCGTTGCCGACGACATCATGGAGACCTTCGACGAGCCCCGCTCGGAGGAGGTCTTTCGCCTATTGGGGCAAATGGCCCAGGTGGGGCAGGTGATTTATCTGACCCACCATCGGCATCTGTGCGAGATTGCGGCCGACACAGTTCCCCTCGCAAAGATCCACGAAATCACCTAGGCGCTGCAACAATTCATCAACGTTCATGGCGGTGGCGGTACCCGCGTCGCCGTACGTGGCTTGCTAGGGTATTTTCAGCCGATTGATTTGGCCTTCGGCACTGTCCACTGCTCCCAGCGCACTTTCGTTTCGGTCCGGGTACTAAACCGAATTCAATGCCCTATTGCTCAACCTCGTTCGGTTCGATCGGCTTTTCTGATAGCAGCAAGGCATCCTCCATGAGCTTTTGCATGTCGTAGAATACCGAATTTTCCGAGTACAATTCTGCAAACCTTTTGGGATTGTCACGCATGTTCGGCATCGGTTTGTCGAATGAAAGACCGAGGTAAGCCGTCAGTGCCAATCGAAACATAGGAGCTGCAAAATGTAGAATGTGCCGGCCGCTAAGCAGGGTCAACGTTTCCACACCCACGGGCTCTCCGTGCAGAAACTTGTTCCGCACATCGTACAGAGCCTTGTAGGTTGCACCAACGAGGTTCGTTTGGATCTCAGTACGGCGCTTTCCATTTCGAAGCAAAACCGTTCGATCCTGGTTTCTGAGTCCTGGCCGCTTCCAGTCGACTTTCGACAACAACGCCAAAACTTTCGAGAGGTTGGCTCGCCCATCATGAGCAAGGATTTCGAAGGCACTTACCCATAGGGCTACAGATCGACCGCGATCGTGAAGGTTTGCGTCACTTCCACCCGGCATCTTGGAGGCAGCCCTTGCCATATCGAGCGCGCGAAAGAGCCTTCGATGCTCTGCGGTATCGTTGCCTGCGATTTTATAGTCGCTCCATCGGTCGAGAAGTGTGGTAAGCAGAGGTCCGTCGAGATCGGACTCCTGCAGCTGCCGATTTGGCAGCGCGGGCGCCGGCTTTGGACGGAGTTTTCCAAGGTCGTGTATTCCCTGCATTCCCGGCGTCAGCGCGTATACTAGCCCGCCCTGATCTCGTCCCAATGTCCACGGGTAGACGTCGAAAGCATCGGAATACGGTAGGCCGGCTGCCCGATTCCAACAGACAGCACGAGCATTGCTGTTGACCACGGCGCTCACAGAGATCGCGTCTCGGAACCCGCCAAGTGCTGCAACGGTCCGGATTGGATCTGAAGCATCCACCTTCATCATTATGACGGACGGGAAAATTTGCGCGCCGAACTCATTTTTAAAAGCGCTCAGAAGTCGGTTCAGGTTAGGGGAGCGTTTGGCTTCAACACGAACCCGCTCGTCGAAGTAATGCATGAAACCAACCTGGTCGCGTACGATCGACACGTCGCTCATGACGTTCGGCAATACCCAAACTGGCACCCAGGCAGGGGGTTCGGTCGCTGGTTCGTCTGATACTGTCATGCGCTGGATCCCTTCATGACCCTCATATGATTACCCCGCAGTCCGAATCGGCGAGATGCTACTACACCGCGTAAGACGCACGGGCCATTGCGGAATAACGGAAGTGAGAAAATCGAGTGTGGGTCATAATGCGGTGACATCACCTCGGCGATGTGTGAAGGCTTCTTCAAAGGCGATCGGCGCTCATGCTCAATCCATCTTTACCGGCAAATTGTCCTCGCGCGAGGTCGGAGATTGCCGAGCCTTATCGCATCGATGAGAGCGAGATAAGCGTAGAGCCGTTCGTCCTTCTCGGCGGCTTCCGGCACACTTTTGAATGGCGGCTCGACCGATTGGCCCATATCCTTGTCGGGATACGTTTAAAAATGAGAAATTGGTTTGAGTAATTTCAGTGGCTTGGTGAACAGCAGCAATTTGAGAATATACATTTTATTTGAGAATTCGATCTCTCAACGTTTGCTTTCGAAATCTCCGCCGAATAGCCATCAAAAGTGAGAATGTGCCTGCCCTGGCGGTCGATGATGAACCGGCATTTTTTTGCCATGTCATCGAACCGCTTTCCAGTTTCTCAAATAAGATGGCCAGAACCGCCCGAGAGCGGAAGATTCTCATATTTAAACGTATCCCGACACGGAGAAAAATAATCGAAGATGCCGCGACACGTCTCCGCAAGCCGGGCAAAAATGATAGTGAAGAATGGGATATCATCGACCTTATTGCAATTATGTCGCAATGACAGACGAATAGCGCCGGTATATGCCAACGTGAAATTGGCGCAGGACCGTTCACCGGACACTTACTTCTAGGTATCTGGGGTAGAGGACTTCTCGCTCGCAAACGTTCGAGTCGTCGATTAACCGGCACACGCGAAGCGGGGCACGATCCGCCCACCAAGATCGCCGCGACCCGTGGCTGGCTTAGGTCGTGACAGGTATCTCAATAACCGGACGCAGGGCCTCGAGTTGTTGCGCGTATTTTCTTACGACCTGGTCATAAAGGTCGCCCAGGTTCTTTGCATGCACGCTGACCACGAGCGCATAGGACAATTCTTCCTTGGGCGCGAAGTCACGTCCGCCCTGGCGGGCATTGTAGTGAATGTCGAGGACGGGATTGCGCAGCGTCTTGCCCATAAACGACACTCGCGTATGCAAGCAGTTCTCCCACTTCCACGCATCGCGGCGTAGTTCGTCTTCCATCAAGCCGTTTTGTGTCTTGCCAAAGAAGCTTTTGCTATCGGCGTGCACCTGTTTGGAATCTTTGCGCTTTCGATCGTGTGGCCGGAATGTCGGCTCAAGACCTGCTCGGGTGTAGTTGCCCGGATGATGCGGGTCAACGCCAGTTGGATAGCAAAGCGTCGCGGTGATTGCGACCTTGCCTGGGATGATTTCGGATGGAAGCGGAATTGGCGCACGGATGTAGCGCGACGGCGCGATAGTACCTTGATAAACGACGCGCACAGTATCGTCGCCGCAGAGAACGATATCTTCGACTGACCGTGCGACGCGGCCACGCCCGACCTCTTCACAGGGGTGGTCACTCGCTTCGGTCGTATGAACCAGAAGAGCACGGATCGCCAGCATGCTTAAGGTATCCCCGAAATGCGCACGCAAGCCGGCCCCCAACCGGAGCACAGACGGAGCAGAGAACGACGTGCCTTCAGTGGCCTCCAGACCAAAAGCTTTGCCATCGTGAACAACGATGAACGGGCGCTGCAAGCAACCACCAAATTCCACGAAGTCGGGCTTAACCACGCCCGGGCTGCGGCCCGGACCGACGGAACTATACGTGCAGCGCTGCCAGGGCCCCTCGTGATTATCGCAAGCCCCAACGGCAAGAGCGTTGACGCAATCTGCCGGGACCTGAATGCGGTTCAGCCCGTCTTCGGCGGAAAGATGGCCGTTGTTGCCGACGGCAATGGTTGCAAGCGTCTGGCCGCGCGACAGGCGGTCATCGATAACGGCCGTCCAAGCGTGCACGTCGTCATCTTCGACGGGAGGATACGGACCGATGCTCAGATTGATAAACTGATATTTTTTTTTCCCCACAAGCACCCGGTCGATACGGTCAAGCACTTCGTAGAGTTCGTGCGGGTCTTGGCCTGGCATAGTGTCCAGCACACGGTAATGATCGACTGGCGCGTAGGGCTGTCTGAGCTCTTTGGAAGGGTCGATATGGCCAAACAGGAAGGCTGAGCTAACGCCTACGCCGTGTTTCTGGAATTCGTCGTGCGCATGTCCAATTCCCGGCGGTTCAATCGGCTTAACCCATTTGGTCATTGGGTGCCCGTGCGGAATGCCGCCGTCAAAGATGGCGACCCGGATGCTCGGATCAAGCGGTCCCTCGATCGGCAATTGCAATGCTTCCATGGGCACACGCGACGAACGGAAGCTGGGGCGCAAAATGCGCAGCGCCGGCATTTGCCGAAGCGCGCGGACCGGCGTAAACATTGCGATACGACCAGCTAATTCAGCCGGCGCTTCAAGCTCGACAAAGCACAACCCACCAGCGGCGAAGCGACGATCGAGGGGCTGATCGATACCCATTGTATTGAGATAGTTCCTGAACTGCGTTGTAACGCCATTTGCTCCCATGCCGCCATCGCTGTGAAGGACAGCTTCGAAAACAACATCCCCCTTCTTGGGCAACTGGCCCTTGATCTTGTCGCGTATGGTCGGCGCTGCCACCTCCTCGATGGTCGGCAGATCTTTGGCGCCGGCCGCCTCCTCCTGCCAGCCCGGTAGTGACGAGCGCCACGCGCGGAAGGCCGAGCGCGGGCCCATAATGAACAATTCTGTCGTTATCGTTTCTTCCGGTTCGCGCCCCTTGGAGCGCTTCTCAGGCTTAATGCGGCGCGGACGGCTGCCGACAGGCTCAAGCCCAAGAGTCTGGAAAAGCCGTTCGGGGAAATACGACTTGGCGATATACTCGGGATTAAGGGTGACGGTCGCGACTGCGCGGTCGTTCGGACAAGCCTCTTCGGGCAGTTGGTCAATACCCCTCACCGCGCGCATTAGCATAGGGGCGATACGGTCGCGGGCCTGGGCGAAAGTGTATGGATGGCTTTTGGGGGCGCCACCACGGACCCCGGCGACATCCTCGACAAGGCGTTCGCCCTTGCCGAGCAGAAAATTGCGCTTCGTCATGAGGTCTCTTTCGCGCTCCGGCCCTTAGGTTTCGTTTTCTTTCTTGCTGCGCGCGTGCGGATCGCGTCACGCGAGATTCCGGTCAGTTCACGCGCTTTGCGTTGTGAAAAAAGCCCTTGGTTGACAATCGCCGCCGCCAAGTGAATGCGACGGGTTTTCGGGATCGATGTATGGGTCAGCAGTCCGGCAAGGCGCTCTTCAAGAGGCGAATGCCCCAACACCGCAGCGCGGCGGGCCGCCGATAGCTCGCGCTCGATATCGCTAAACGAATACCCTGCGAAGGCGACAGCCAATAAGCGACTCCAATCCGAGATAGCCGGAAAATAGGGCCGAAGCTGATCTTCAATAAAACGCTCGATGGCGTGTTGGTTCGGCAGCGGAAATGCGATGTGCAGCTCGAAACGGCGCCAGATGGCAGGATCAAGAAGGTCCGGGTGGTTGGTGGCCGCTAGCAAGATGCCCGATGATGGCCAATCGTCAATTTGCTGGATGAGCACGGTCACGAGGCGCTTCAACTCGCCGATCTCGCCGTGATCGTCGCGGCGTTTGGCGATAGCGTCCAGTTCGTCAAGCAGCAGAACACAGTCAATTTTCTTAGCATACTCCAAAACATAGCGAAGATTGCTGCCGGTGCGGCCCAACAGGCTGCTCATCACCGCCGCAAGATCGAGAATAAGAAGCGGTCGCTTGAGCTCACGCGCGAGCCATCGCGCCGCCATGGTCTTGCCTACCCCGGGCGGCCCGAGGAAGAGACCGGTACGCGTGGGATCAAGACCGGCCCGGCTCAATGCCTGCACGTTACTGCGTTCCTCAACGATTTGTGTCAAGGATGCGGCGAGATCCGACGAGAATACCGGCTCGTGGTCAAGCACGGGTTCCGCCTCGACGCGCATAAGGTGCATCCGGGAGTCCAAATCGACCGGCATCGGCACTTCCGCCTGCTTCCGCAGCGGCGAAGCCGATGACGGCGATTCATGCAGGAGCGCCGTGAGCGCATCAGCGAGATGCGGCACCAAAGGATGGTAGCGCTTGGCGGCACGACGCAATATGAGATGCACGTCTTGATGCCTGCCGGTCAGGGCAACCCTGGCGAGTTGCAGGAAATCGGCTTCGATGCCATTTTTATTGGTATCTCGGGTCATGTTACTCGCAAGGCATGGGAGTTGATCGGGCGCGTCACCGTACGGGTGAGCGGACGAATTCTCAATCCCGATTTTTTTGTTCGTCCACATACCGGAATAACCCATTCGACTCAGATATTTGGGTATGGACGAATGTTGCCGGTGACGCGTTGGCAATGCGCCCTCCGCTGCCATCATCAGTGCCCGCCCCTCCGCAGCTGGTTCCAGATTCGACGCCACCAGGATGGAGGTGGCGCAGCGGCTGCAACCGGCCGCGCGGCAAACTGCTGCTTGCGAATGTCGAAGAGCGGATCGCCGGTCTCGTCGGCCGGATGATGCGGACAGACATGGTTCTTCAGCAGTTCCATGCGCGGATTTCGCGCTAGCGTTCCCTTGTTACCATCGTAGTCGAGGAAGACGAAGCCAGGCGGATTTGGATACCAGGGCGTCAAAATCTGTGCCAGCAGGCCAACGGCGGTAGATGCGAGGACACCGTTTGACCATATGACCTGCGGACGCGAGCCGGCCGCGCCATAACGCTTGGCTTCCTGCTCCAGCCGCTCGTCGGTGATGAAACCGCAGCACCGCATGCAAGGTGCGCCCGGCATGGACAAGATCACCTGGCCGCTGACTAGAAAACCGTACTCGCCAAGATCATGAACATCCATCCCGACATCGACGTAAGGAATCAAATGCCTGCGCGCGAATCGCTCAAGCTGCTCGCGTTCCTTGAATCCATCGACGGCTCCCAAAATGACGTCGCAAAGCTTAAGATCTTCGACGGCGTTATGCCAGTCGTCGTTAATTGACATGATCCGGGCATTCGGCTGAAGCCCGCGAATCAAACGTTCGGCAATCGCGACCTTGGGCAAATTGACCGCAACGTCGGCGAGCGTGCCACCGATCAGCCGGTTCGTGTTTGTATCTTCAATAACGTCGGGATCGGCGTTGATATACCCGCCTATTCCCATATGCGCCGCCTGCTGCACCATGTGCGAGCCACCGCCGCCAAGTCCAACAATGCCGATAGTGGCGGCATCGAGAATGGCGTCGCTGTCGGCTCCAAGAAAGCTCTGTCGCTCAAGGCGGCTCATGTGGCGCTCCACTGGCGAAGAGGCATGCCAATTTCAGCGAAACGGGCAATGAATGGATGAGCGGATGCGCGCCCGAGCCATACTTGGCCAAACGCAGCGGTGTCGCTCAACACGATCGCGCCATGCACAGCATAGGGCGCGACCGACACGAAATTCGGCACAAACTTCGCGTTCTCACGGATGTCGATGCCGCTAAATACCGGCACGCCGCGGCCACCATGCGAATGAACATGGAATATCGCGTTGCGCTCATCCATCGCCCATTGGCGCGCACGGCGTATGGCGCCCGCGCTCATCATGGCACCGACGCTCGGATCGTTCAGATATTCGTCGTCCTGCAGCGGGCGATATTCGCGGGCAAGAATAAGAAGCTCGTCGCGTGCAGCCGAAAGGCCCGCTGCGATGAAGCCGACGCGCTCATGCGCATAGGTATGCGGCCGGCGAAGATCGGTTCGGATTTCGCTCAGTATTGTGCTTGTAATCTTGAAGCGAATGTTCATGTCACCGCCCTCAAATGCGCGCTCAGCATCTTGGTCCATGGCATGGCCTCGGGCACATGGTTCCAGGACGGCGCCCACCAGTTGCGCTCAACCACGCGATGTTGGTTCCAGTTTGCGCCTCGGTCTTCGATCTTACGTTCGAAGAACAGCCGCGTGATATAGCCGGAATGTGCGAAGGGCACTAAAAGAAGGTCCATCACATGGGGCTGGTCGCCGGCCATAAAGCGAAAGGCCGGCAACAGGATCACCGGCTGGCCGCCCTCCTTCAGTAGAACGGCCTCCGGATGCATCGCTGCGATACTGGCAAAGTTGTTGGCGGCGTCGCTCACGAAGAGCCCCCGCACGGCACCTGCTCGAAGAACTTCATGCCGTCCTTCACCCGGAGCTTCCCTTCCGGCTTCAGCGGCATGAGGTGACCCTCGTTGTTGATGTATTCGAGAACGTACCCCTCCTGAACCGCGAACAGCTGCTTGAGCTGCTGGGTCGAGTAGGTGCCACGAGGAATTTCGCGCGGGTCGTTTTCGAAGAAGACGGTGATAAGCCGCTTTTCGGTGTACAGATGCTCCGTGCCGGCCTTGTCAAGGTCCAGCACATCGTTCGGGCCAAGATCGATGTCCGTGCCGTCGCGTTCCACCACCAGCGCCTCGTCGCTATGAACATGGCAGAGGAGGCGCAGTTCCGGCTCGGGAATGGCGTTGACGCCCCATTCGTAACTGTGCCCATTGAGGGTGAAGCGGAAGATGCGGTCGCCTTTGAACGCACGAAACTCTTCGGTGCCCTCCATGCGAAGGTCCACCGTCTCGTCGAGGCCGACCGACCGGCTGCCGTGGCGAAGAAGCTGGATGAGCACATAATCGCCCGCCGGCTTAGCGCCTGCCTTGTCAAGGATGTGATCCCCTTTCGGTGTCGGATCCTTGAAAGACACCTTCGTGCCATTCACCAGGGTAAAGAACTGCCCATCCAAACCCGCGCCACGGGACGCCTGGGGCTGGGTATTGTGGCTTGCGCCACCCGTTATTACATTTTCCATCGAAAGCACCCTTTCGTTTGGCTCCGGCCCTTTGCCGGCCCTCGAGTGATTAGATATTGCGACATGCAAAGAATGTCAAGCACATTCTTGGCATGATTGACATTCTTTGCAAGAATGCCTAAAATGTTTAGCTGGATCAATCACTTTGAAGGAGAACAGCGATGGCCAGAAAAAGCGTGGCGGCAGACGTCGGACTCACGCTGGGACAATATCTTACCTCGATACGTGAGGACCGCGAGCTTTCGCAACGTGACGTCGAGAGAGCGACCAACAAGGTGGTATCGAATGCCTATTTAAGCCAGATCGAGAACGATCTTATAAAAAAGCCGAGCCCAAACGTTCTGCACGCGCTCGCGGAGGCGTACGGAGTGAGTTACGAAAACTTGATGGAACGTGCCGGCTTCGTCGTACCAACACGGTCGCGTGCCGGCGCAGAGCGGCGACATGGCCGGGTCGCGACTTTCGCCGACCACAATTTGACCGCCGAGGAAGAGGCCGAACTCGTCAAATTCCTAGGCTATCTACGAAGCAGCAGGAAGAAAACTGGTGGCCAAAGCGGACGATAGCAGTCTCGACCCCGAGCAGTTGCACGCCGTGCATTCAGCTGCGCGGCGTGCCCTGGACCGCGCTTCCGGCTGGGGCATCCTGCCCACCCCGATCCCGATTATTCTTGAGGCCGCCAAGCTCAAAGTTGCCCCCGCCAGTGCCTTCGATCCCCGCAGGATCATGGACTATCTGATTGGCAAGACCGAGCGTGTGGCACGGGCCATCAAATCGGCAATCTCCAAGACCTTCGGCATTTTAGACGCCGATGAATCTCTAATCCATATTGACCACACGGTGCATGAATCGAAGCAGAACTTTCTGAAGCTGCATGAGGCCGGACATCACGAGCTTCCCACGCATCGAAAGCTCTTCCGCTTTTTCCAAGACTGTGAAAAGACCCTCGCCCCGGATATCTCCGATCTGTTCGAACGCGAAGCCAACAACTTTGCCAGATTCGTCCTCTTTCAGGGAGACGGCTTCCGTACGATGGCTGCGGATCATCCGTTTGGTATCAAGACACCGATGAAGCTGGCAAAAGAATTTGGCGCATCAATTTACGCATCGTGCCGTGAATATGCGCGGACCAATCATCGGCCCTGCGCGGTATATGTCCTCGATCCCATCGTCTTTTGCGAAGGGGTCGGCGCGCGTGCGGATGTGCGCAGAATTGAAACCTCCCCTCTATTCCGGCAGCAATTCGGTCAACCCACAGAACAGGCGATCACGCTCGATGATTCTCTGGGGCGTGCGCTGCCGGTAGGTAAGCGCATGACCCGGCCGACTACTGTTTCCATCACTGATCGCAATGGCCAAGCGCATGAATGCATCGCGGAGGCCTTCGATACAACGTACAACATATTGATCCTGGTCTGTCCGGTGAAGGCCCTGAGCAAAAGAACCGTCATCTTCTAGACGTCGGGCGCGGGCGCAAAATCGCTCGGAACTCCGGTCGGTTGAGGGGATCCCGCCCCTGCCTTAACTTACGAATGTTCTCCTCGACGCCGCTATGCTTGACAAACCGGATCGCACCGTTGCTGCTGATAACCGCTAGTTTCCGTCTCCGGTTGCTCCAGGCTCGCCCGGCGAACCGTGTGCGCGGTAAGCTGCGAAGCAAACCGCCACCGGTGTTCTATACCGAGGCAAGTGTCGGGTACGGCGCTTTGTCTCGCCCAATCCTGGACTGACTGGATTTGAACGAGAGGACGCTGAGCGAGGCGCGCGCGAGCCTGCTGTCACTTTCCATTTAATCAGGCTCTTCCTCACATTTTGTGGCGCGGCGGCAGCATTCGTGTCCTCAGTGGTTCTGGACCTGCCCTGCCGTACATAGCCCGCTTAAGAGTCTTGAGGCGGTTGATCTGACCTTCGGCCTGTCCGTTGCTCCAGCATAGCTCGATTGCATTGTTGACCATATCGATGTCTCTGCTCAAGACATGCGCGAACCGCATAATCGGGATGAGTTCGGAGTCGATTGCATTGTGGATCCACGCGTTCGGCGCCGCCGATTTTTTTGCTGCTGCCGTTAGTAGGCAGCATCCGACCCATGCGCATAAAAAACATTCTTTGCCAAGTCGAACACGATCGTGTTAATTCCCGTTGCGGAGACCTCCTCAGTTGTAGCGGTTTAACACCTACCACGTTTGCACTCGATGCCGTCGAGGGGGGCCACCCCATCAATTAAGTGGCAAGCAACAGGCGCGGGGGATACATGAGCTACCATCTGCGTATTGTTCAAGGCTCTCCGCTGCAAGTATGGTGGATCGACGATAATGAGGCTTATCGTGTAGGGGTCGGTGATCCCAAACAGGGAATCGGCACATATTTTAAGGCCGAGACCGGCGAAACGATTCGAGATGCGATTTACCGGCAGGCGTCCGGCTACTTCGGCTCGAATGTTGAATGGCCTTTTCATAAAACCAATCTTGGACCGGGCCAATTTTACCCGCGGATTTCGCGCCCCGTCGACGAGCATCCGCATGACGGTCTGGGGTGGAATCGAAGCGCCCAAATCGAGCTGAATATTGTGGCGATTGCGCGTGGGCAGTTGTCCGCGCTGACGCGTCAGCTAGACCGTATCTGCCAGACGGTGCATCCCAAAGATAAGGCGTTGGAAACTTTCGGCCATGATATTCGGAACCTCCTGATACTAGCCTGCACAGAAGTTGAAACACACTGGCGAGGCGTGCTGATCGCCAATGGTGCCGCGCAAATAGGAGATCGCCTAAAGACCTTCGACTATGTCAAACTCAATGGTGCCATGAAACTCGGCGACTACGCGGTGGCATTTCCAAATTATCCGTGGCTTCCGCCGTTCAAACCTTTTGCCGGTTGGGGCAGCTCGGGCAAGCCTACCCAAGAACTCGAATGGTATGATGCCTATAATGCCGTGAAGCACGATCGTGAAAGCACATTCGAGCGGGCGACGTTGCTCCGAGTCTTCGAGGCAATCAGCGCTTGCGCTGTCATGATCGCGGCGCAGTTTGGTTTACCTGCTGGCTTAGGAGAAGGCTCTGAACTGCGATCGTTTTTTCAATTCATCGCGGTGCCACAATGGCTGCTCTCGGAGATTTATATTCTCCCCTACGAAAGCCCAACGGGAGAGTGGACGGCGGTGAATTTTAGATTTTAGGTTAGGCGCGTGTTCTGGTCAGCTGATTATGATAGCTCCGTAAGGCGCTCAAATAGCGAGGGGGAGTAATGAGCAAGAAATTGCCCCTGTCTGACTTTCGTGCCGTTCGCCACAAGCTTGAACCGCACGAATTCGCAATTAGCGAAGGGCAGGACATCGCGCCGACACATCTAGTCGGCGAGGAAACGTGGGCCGGCATCACGCATCTGCCGGACGACTGTGCAATTCGCATTTCAGATCACAACGGTCATCGGCTTGAATTGCTTTACAGCCTTTGGGGGGATTGGATCACCGCCACGGGCGATCCCGAAAAGGCGGACGAACTGTTCGACCGCATGCTGGATGCGGGCGACGCGTTACAATGTGCGAACTTCCTTTTCCTGCACGGCTACTACCGCGCAGCAATGGCGGAGCTTCGGGTCGTGCTCGAACTGACCATGATCGGGGCCTATGGAAATTTAAAGCCCGACGATTCCGATTATGTTGTTTGGAAAATGAGCGGATCGGAACTCGGCTTCACGCGCTTTCGGAGGCGTATGCATGGATTGCTTCGGAGCGAACAAAGCAAGTGGCTTCTCGCGGACGGAGAGTTTCCGGACAATACGTTTCAGCAATTATGCAATTTCACACACTCGCGCCCCAACTCAAGCGACGGTGCGCTATGGGAAAGCAACGGTCCCGTCTATAACCACGAGGCGGTGATGCATACGTTTTTCACGATCATTTCCGTCTACGCAATTTGCTATCTCCTCATACGCGTTGCGCGTCCGGATTTTGTGCTCCCCCCCGACAGTCGAATCCTCTTCGAAGAGGATTGGGTGCCAAATCGAGCGGGTCTCGCGAAGGCTTTCGAGCAACTTTACCGAGAGCCCGCCGCCGCCTGCGCGCAGTAGGTCGGTGTGGCGAGTGAAAAAACTCACGTTCATCGCATGCCGGCCGAATTGCTAGGATTTTTGCGACGTGCTGCTACAGTCGTGCCGCCCAGCGCCCGATCTCGGCGAGGATTTGCTCGAAGGTGGGTTTGGTTTTGTAATAAAGCGCGCTCGTTTGCGCGTAGGCGGTTTTGTAGGTCTCGCGCGTTGGCAGATCGTGAAGAATAAAGGCCTGGTTTGCGGTTATATCCGGATTGTCCGCCGTACGGAATCGCTTCGCCTTATGAACCCCATAGGCGTTCGTGCCGATGAAAGCCTGAACCTCAGGGCGCTTTAGCAAGCTGTAGACGTCGTAATAGTGACGCATAAAATTGGAGGGAAATTCGCCGCTTTCCTGCTGCTTGCGGAATTTTGTCGAAATCGTCTGCAGTTTCTCGACCAGTGTGTAGCCGGGATCGTAGCAGGCCACGGCTTTCGGGCGGTTGTCGATGATGTCCACTTTCCGAACCGCGTCGTCGTACGCCCACGAGCTGATGTCTGTCGCGATATTCGGTGTCACGTCGTCGAAGCCGACTTCCAATAATATGCCATCCTTGAGGCCCACGACCGGTTTGTTGGAGCTTTTGTAAAACAACCGAATGCCGCCGCTGAAAAAGGTCGCGTTGTCGAACGCCGTGTCGCGCTTGACCTCAACGATGCCCTCGATGCGGATCGTTTGCGCGAGCCAGTCGTAAAAATCCTGGCGGCTTTTGATATGTGCGGGTTTGGTTTGATTGCGTTTGGTTTTCACATCTCGGTCCGCGGGCGGCTCGATGCGAATATCGATATCTTCCGAAAACCGGTCGATGATGTGAAAGCCCTTGGACAGTGAGGTTCCGCCTTTCAACTCGAATTTCATGCCGAGTTTTTGCAGGCCGTAAAGGCAGTGCATGATCCAGTAGTCTTTTTCGACCAAGGCAGGATCGATGGATTTTTCCTGCGCGACTATCCGCAGCAGATCAGCAAATTGCGGATGGTTGTGAAGATACTCAGGCGGCATGCGGCTCCATTGGCGCTTTGAGCGCCTGAGAAAAGAACTTCTTCGTCCGCACGCTGCCGTAGTCGCGCGCGGCGCGCTGCAAGCGGGACGCATCATACGACGCGGCACGTTCCCTAACGCGCGCCAGCACCTCTTCCTTGCTTTCGGCAAGGCGGTCGAGATTGTTGACGAGATCGACCAGCAGAAACTCCTTGCTCAGCGTCGTCGGAAAGGAAGGCTTCGCGCGAAATTCAAACAGGCGTCCGCCGAGCGCGAACTCGCCATGGCGCTTGTGATTATAGACGACGGTCTTGTCGTACAGCTGCGTAGTGCCGACACCGAGCCCGTTATAGGCGTTGGGCGAGGCGAGTAGAAACCGGTCGTCCTTAAGGAAGCTCCTGACTAACTTGTCATCCGCCGCCGGCGCTTTCCCGAACACTGTCTGTTTCGGATAAGCGTAGAGCCCGCCCGCCAGCTTGGTGAGCGTGCCCTCATCCAGCAACTGCCGGAGATGCCGATCGACGGCATTCGACCGCCGCGCGAGGTCTTCGCGCCGATAGACCTGGCCGGGCCGCAGATGCTTCTTGAGTTCCTGTAGTTTCGTCATGATGTCAATATACGGAAAGGCGGCGCATTTTGCAAGTTTTTTCATTGACATTTCATGCATATATGAGCAGAAATAATTGTTTATCTCATTGATTTATAATAACATATTTTATCACACTTCTCACTCCCATCCAGGAGGCGCCGATTTTGTCGCTTGCACGTTATTACGCCCGAAGCAAGATCCTATGAAGGAGGGCGAAGTACCTGCGCCCGTCGAAACGGGACCAACCTATGGTCCCTGGTTGGCGCGACACTACGGCCCGGAGGCCGAGTACGGAGGCTGCAGGAGGGAAGGCATCAGACACAGGATCATGCGCCACCTCGCTTTTCCGGCGCTGATGCCGGATACATCGAAGATGTAGGAAGCGCGCGAGCTTTGCAACGCGGGGGCGACATGGACGAGTGGACTGTCGCTTTCCATTTAATCAGGGTCTTCCTCAAATTGTGTGGCGTTTGGACTCCCGCATTCACGAAAGACCATTGATAACGCGGGGCAAATTCGGTTTGTTCCCTTCATTCTTCCGAGACAAGTTTTCTGGCGACGCTGCTCACGAAATCTTAAAATGCTTTCCGAGTATTATGGGTTCGAGACAATCTCCAACGCCGCACAATTTGAGAAAGACCGCCTTGAACTGCAAATCGGCAGCTTCGATGGCGACGACAGCGAAATCATCGCAAGTGCTTATGACACGCCGCATGGATTCATCCGTGGGAAGGACTTATACGGGTGGGACGCCGAAGGCCTCCCGCCAACCTGACAACGTGGCACGGTTGACAGCGAGGCCGCCGCACTTCCAAAAAGGTGGCTAGAAGTGGTGACAGTAACTTTGAAAGCGACCGCAACAGGCCGAGCGACAGCTACAGCCGCAGTAGATGTCCGATATAGCTTTACGGCTCAGTATTTGTGCACAAGCGCCATTTTTGCTCGACGCCGTGGACAAATAGAACGGACAAGCGCTGAGAATCCAGATGAGCCGGTACGCACCGAGCATCGAGGGCTTGTGACGGCGGCCATCATGCAGAGCGCGGCAGCCGTGGAGGCAGAGAGCGCTGAGTTGACAATACATGGTCCCGGCCATCATCTCGGTCTTGGTCACGTCGACGTGCAAGCCCGCGACTTCCTAAGGCCGCTTGCAGAGTTCATCGACTATCAGGACGCGCTCACGCGATACAAAGTGATTTTGCACCTTCTCCATAAGCAGCCTCTGCCTGAGGGCGAGCAACCGTAGCAGGATATGATCGTTCTCGTGAAACTCCGTAACGAGCTGATCCACTATAAATCGAAATGGGGGGAGGAGATGGACTGGCAAAAGTTCTTCAAGAGTTTGAAACAGCTTCGTCTCGAAAGACCGTCATTTGTTCCATCCAACGCCAATTTCTTCCCGCACCAGTTGCTCGGCGCTGCCTGCGCCGCCTGGTCGGTCCGGACCGCAGTAGCGCTCCTCAACCGGTTTTATGATCAGATGGGGATCGAAAGCCCGCTGAAGGCACACATGCCCCAGTCCGACGGCTTGTGAGCGACGCCTGCGCCGTCGTGAAGCGAACACGCCGAACGGCGGTTTCGGCCCTAACGGCTTCCGTCGCCCTCTTGCCACAAGCCTAACGGCGTGTTCGCTCCATCAGCCGCGCGAAGACACGCGGTGCTCCGCTGCGCCTGCGAGGATATGAAGGCGGGTCAGCGCGCAATAATTTGGCCGCGCGCTGCAAGTTCGGCAAGGGTGACCGAACGTCGCTCCCCTCCATCGTCGTTGATGATCTCGGGGACTGGAATTTCGAGGAGCGCGCTGGCGGGCGTGACGAAGGCGATATCTTCTGCGCCGTCGTAGCTGCAGGACGCCACGCCGAACACCTCTCCGTCAAAATTGAACACCGGACCGCCACTCGATCCGCCATGAAGATGAATGTCGGTTAGATAATACGGGGGCTTCAGCTTCACCGACGGGCCGCGCTCAGCGATGAACTCCAGTAGGGTTCCGTCGTAGAAGTCAGGCTGCAACTGCAAGACCTGGCCTTTCGCCTCGTCCTCCAGCACGCGGTGAAGCGGATATGACCAAGTGCTTATCTTCGCGCCCGGATCAGGCGAAGTTCTGGTCAGCGCGAGGACCTTGGCGCGATAGGCTTCACCGGTCTTGTCGTCGACGAATTCGAAGCGCGGAACGCCGAAGGCAACATCTGCCGTGGGGTGGATGAAAAATTTCCAGATAGGAAGGAATTTGGTACGCCCATCCGGCAGCGTGTGACTGATGCCGACGGAGTGTGGCTGCGCCGAGATCAGCTCCTGCGCTTCCAGCGCGACGTGCGCAGCGGTTGCGAACCCACCTTTGGGCTGAAGATAGAAACCTGTGCCGAGCAAACGGAGCGATGTCGGATTGGGACGCGTAACAATGGCAAAGGTCGCAAGCCGGCCGTCGGCTTCGTCGCGATCGGCCGTCCCCATTCTCCATGTTCCGCGGGGAGCAGTGCCGGGTAGGGGTGGTAAGGGTGCGAGCTTCATATGCCCATATACGCCGATGGGCCGACCGCGCGCCACGCATTTTGGGCGTCAAGCAGGATGCCGACGTCGGGCGATGTCGCCAAACTCCAAGAAGGCGTCGAATTATCCATGGCGATGTTCAGAGCATTGCCGAAGGATTGGAATCCGCCGTCGGCCCGACCGCTTTCCGCCACTTGATACAGATTGCGTTCGGTTTCCTCGATCTGGGTACGCGGCGAGAGATCGACCGGCGCATAATAGGCTGTGTTGACGATGTCTTCGCCGATGCGGATGAGTTGCCGACGGACGGCGAGATCATAAATGGCGCGCGCGTTGTCACCGACATTGATGATCGAGGTGGCTTCCGAAGCGAGACGCGCGAGATATTTTGCCGGATTGACGTCGCCCCATTCCAGATCATTCAAGAATGTCTTGACGGTCACGGTCGACGCGAGCTTGCCGGAGCGAATGAGCGAAGCGCAAATTTCGTAAATCTTGCTGTGTCGCGTTTCTTGAAAATGCTCGGGAAGCAAAAAATCCGAGACACGGTCGAATGCGTCATTGTTGACCAGAATCGCGCCCAACAACGCCTGCTCCGCTTCGAGATTGTGCGGGGCAACGCGAACGCTGGGAGGGGCAAAAACTGCTGCTTTTAACATGTTCCATCTAACCCTTCTGCAGCTTCATGCGTTGGCTGAGATGGGCGAGAATCGCCGGCCACAAAGGAAACTCCCCTGCCCTCCCCTTTTCGGTCAGAGCACGTAAATATCCACCCGGCGACCTAATCGCAGGAGAGCCGTTGACCGACATCGTGAGCTTCCCGGTTTCCGCGGACACATGCTTCCGCACCTCGGACGAGTATTCCGAACGCTGCAGGATGAACGCGACGGCGACCGCTGCCTTTGCCTCGCCCATCGCCTCGACAGCCGCTCTCCACGCGTCCGCGCTAATACCTATGCCGGGTCGAATTGCGGCGGCCGTTTTGATGAATGTGGGCCAGGTGGTGATCTTACCATCGCCCAAATGATGTTCCTCGACGTCGCGACAAGCGTCGAGAACCACTTGCAACGGCAAGTGCGTCGCTGTTGGAGCCCCCTGCCCTTCCCCGTTGGCCTCGGTCTCGCCCCTTGCTTTCTGGAAAGCAGGTTCAGAATCAGGATTATTATCTGGTTTTGATTCTGTATTGTGCCGCTCATTCTGAGCGTCATTGCCGCTTATATTTTCGAAATTACACGCATCTTCCAAAGCGTTAGCGACTTCTGCTCGCAGTGTCTCCAATTGGGTATTAAGCGCTTTAAACGCTTCCATTCCATGTAGTCGCCGAACGGGTGTTAAAAGCGAGACAAATGCCTGCCGCAAATCGCCCCACGGCCCGGTCAATTCCGCGTCGATCGCGTAGGAAATCCGTTTCGAAACATCGCGTCGCAACAAAACGATCCGCTCTTTCAACATGGAAATCTGTTGCCGCTCTCGCCGCAATTGTTCTTGCCGATCTTGAAACTCCGGATATCTGACAATGAGCGGCGATAGATCCAATCCAAACGCCTGGGTGATGGCCTCCTCCCCTGCCCGCCGGACATAGCGCTTCCCGTTCGAGCTGTCCCTGCGGATGATGAGCCTGGCCTCCACAAGCGCGGCCAGGTGACGCCGCAAGGTTGGCTCGGACATGCCGTTGGCGCGCAGGCACAGAGCGCGGTTGGACGGAAAAACGACCAGGTCTGGGTGCGCGTCCGCCAGGCACGGATCATCTTGCGTCCGGACCGCCGGCGCGATCGTGAGCCCGGCCTCGGGGTGAAACGACAAGAGCGCGCTCAAAACCCCGAGAGCACGGTCAGATATGCCCAAAGTCGGGCGGATTTCATTTAGGGTCTGGAGCAAGACCCACTTGTTCACCACGTTGGGCGCATTGGATTCCGATCCGTTTCGCTCGACGCGCGCCCGTGCGGCCTTAACGGTCGCTTGCACCTGAATTTGGGCAAACGTCACTGACCTCCGCCCAAAGGGCGTAGTTGCAATTTCAGTCATTCTCTCTGCCTTCAATTAGGCAAAAGAAAATTGCTCACCAAAACGGTGCCGAAGACTCTTGACACTGATTCGCGGAAGTGGGATTCTCTTAGTCGCCAAACGTAAGAGAGAGGCTTCCGTGACGGAAACGTTATGGGGGCCTTTTCTTTTGCTGATTACTCTCCTCTTGATGTTTCACGAGACTTCTGGAAATCCTCGAACAGGGCGTCCAGGCGACCCGCGACATAATTCGCGAAATTCAATCCCTCCTTCGCTTCGTAAGTAACTACGGCCTTCTTCGCCGTGGCCTTCACCGTGACTGTTACCGACCGGTCGATCGCCGTCCAGGGGATCCCGCCTTCTATCGTCGGTCGCTTCGGCGACTGTCCTTCACGTAGCTCGCTACAGACCTTCTCGAATCGCTCTACGCTAGAAAGACCAGCGAACCCAGCTGCCTCAACAACCGCCTTCCATGCTGCATGGCCCGTCAATGCGACCTGTGCCGCAAGAACATCCCACCGAGGTCGGCCAATTCCGGGAGCGGCGCCAATTGCCTCAATCAGTTCCACCGGAAGTTTTCGGATTAGAGAGATCATCTCCGACAAAACGCCTTTGGAATTTGTCCCGAAAGTTGCCATGATCACGGTGCGCGAAATGCCAATGTCCTCTAAGCGAGACGCAAACATCGCTTTTTCGATGAAGCTCAGATCCTGCCGTTCAATATTTTCGTTGCCCTGAGCAACCACAAGCTCATCGTCCGTGAGCTCGCGCACCAGGGCCTTCACTTTGCGACCCAACAGTTTGACCGCTGCTACGCGGCGATGCCCGAACGCTAGCTGGAACCGGCCCGCTGCTTTCGGATGCGGCCTCACCATCACTGGCAGAATTTGTCCGCTCTCCCGGATGCTCTCAACGAGCGCCTCAAATTCCGGTCCGTCGAAACCTCCTAGCCGGTCCCTGACGAACGACGCATCTATCTCGCGCGGGTCGAGCTCAACAATCTTCTCGCCGCTCGCTAGCGCCTGGCGCAGTTCATCCGCCTCACTCGTTAGGCCGGCGATCGCATCGTTCACGCTCTGCAGGGCGCCCGAAGCCGCATAAGGTCGCGGCCGCGGCGCTGAGTTCTCAGCTGAGAACCCAGATTTGATTGGTGTGAGTAATTCTCTCAGCGCATCCCGCCGCTTGGTCATTTGCGCCCCCATGCGTGCACGACGAGACCCTCGATTTCACCATTGACTGCATCAAGCGCTTCGATGGCTCGGTCATACGTCTGCCTATGAAAATTCTCACGCCCCACTTCGTAGAGCGTCTGCTTGGTTACACCTGCGTCGGATATCGCCGCCGATTTAACCATGGCATTCGTCAGTACCCGCTCCCCGAAAAGCCCCCTTAGCAGACCAGCAATCTGCGACTGTGCGCCATCGTTCGCTTCGTAGCGCGTCAGGACGTACCGGAAAAAATCATAGCCAGCGTTTCCGCCGGCACGCTCGACCACTCCGAAAAGCCCGGCCGTCATCTGAAGGAATTGAGACATAGACGCAACGTCCAGCATCTGCGGGTGCACCGTGACGAGTACCGATGTCGCGGCGCACAAAGCAGACAACGTCAGATACCCGAGGGACGGCGGGCAATCGAGAACGACCAGATCGTAGTCGGCTTCAAGGCCATTCAGTGCGCTCGCCACCCGTGTGAAAAACATCTTATCCGCAGACCGCGTTCGCTCCGCCAACGCGCGCGGCGTTTCGTGCTCGAACTCCTGCAGTTCAAGATTGCCGGGTACAATATCGAGCCCAGCGAAGTACGTACGGCGGACGATCTCCCGCAGCGGCCGCTGTTGGTCGTCGTAACGAATGCTGCCATAGATTGTTTCGTTCGGCTGGAGATCGAATTCGGGTTGGATTCCGAATAGGGCAGATAATGAGGCCTGAGGATCCAGATCGACCGCGAGCACCCGATAACCTCGCAGTGCAAGGTATTGCGCGAGATGGGCGCAAGTCGTTGTCTTCCCAGAGCCGCCCTTAAAATTCGTGATCGCGATCACCTGAAGCTTATCAGCCGGCCCGCGCCGCGGCACATAACCCTTTCGACTGCGCCCGAGATAATCGCGAATTTCGTGAATTTGTGACAGCGAATAGAGCCGCCGGCCCGCTGGATTCTTCTCGGCGTCGTCGATAATTCCCTCAAGAACGAGTGATCGGAGATAGGCGTCGCTAATTCCAATTAGCCTTGCCGCCTCGCCCGCCATGAACTTCCTTAGTTCCTTCTCCGCGCTCGGCGGAAAGGCGCGGGACCGCAATTCATGGAGCTGCGCGCTCAACAAATCAGCATCCGCTTCGATCAGTCGCGTTAGTGACCTACGTTCGATCTTGCGATCGTCTGCGACATTTATGCTATCGGCCATGAAAAACGCTCAAGTCAGTGTTTAGACTAATTGAGCGTAAAAATGCCTTGAGTCGCCCATTCCGTCAACGAATTAAGTGTTGACAAAAAGTTAACGCAAGCTTGATCTCGTTCATCGCTGGGTGAGGTTCGTCGGATTTGCTTGATCAGGAGGTTCTCCGCTGAGAACCAACCAAATCTATAATTCTATACTGCGCAGATCTAACCGTACTCGCTGACGAATGCGGCACTTCTCCACAGCAAGTTCTCAGCTGAGAACTCAGGTCAATCCAAGAATGCCCCCTGGCATCGACTGTCTTGATTCCCCCTACCCTACCACGCCGTCAGCGTTCTACCCAAGCACTGACCGGTTTACTCAGGCGGAAGTACCGGTGAGCCGCGCAATAAATGCGAGATCGCCGCCGCAGCGCCCGCGAATCGATAAAACGATGTGCCCTTACTACGTGCCTTTCCTGATGCGGGCGTCAGGCCGAAAAAACGCCCGATCAAACTCATCCGGAGCTCGTCTGCGCCGCGCCTCTCCGAATGGCACATCCTCAATCTTGTAGAATGACGACCTGCCCGATTAGGCACGCGGACAAACGGGTCGCCAAGATTTCGAATGGAGGCTCGGGGCGGCACACCTTAGTGGTTCAGATGAGCTCTCCCGGCAGCAATGACGCGAATATATTCCCCCCACGACGCTCAGATGCTCCGGTTCCTCGGTCCACGTACGGCGACCAGGAGCCTGATTTGTTCTTGACGGTAGCGGATGATCGGCGTGGCTGCCAGCTAAAGTCCCAGCCTCGCCGCCCGCCCCAAGGCGGCCTCGGCGTCGTTGTAATAGCTCGCGGCCTGCTGAACCGAGCGATGCTGGGATTGCCGCATGGCCTCGGGCAGGGGAATGCCGCGCCGCGCGGCCTCGGTCAGATAGCCCGCGCGCAATCCATGCGCGCTGAATTCTTCCGCGTGTAACCCGGCCGCGCGGCAACGCTTCTTGACGATCAAATTGACCGCCTCTGGCGTCAGCGCCCGCTCACCGATGACCTGCCAGCGGTCGATGCGACGGAACACGGCGCCCTTGGCGATCCGCGCCCGGGCGAGCCAATCGCGCAACGCAACGACCGGTGGGCCGACGAGATAGACCGTCGCGTCGTCCGAAGCGGTCGTGTTTTTGGTTCGGCCGAGGCGGATTCCGAGGCAGGGCAGGGTTCCCAATTCCGGCTTGCGCGGATCGACTGGCACGGGCGGTTGCTTGACCAATTGTTCGACCCGCAGGCCGGCGACTTCACTGCGCCGCCGGCCACCAGAGGCAAAAGCGAGCAGCAACACCGCTAGATCCCGCGCATCGGTCAGGCGGGCTCCGTGACAGGTCGCAGTCAGCCGATTGAGGATTTTCCGGGTCACGGCGGTCTTGCTCTTCCGAATCCGCGGCCGGTTGGAGGCGCGGCGAGCAAAACCGAAAGCCTTGCGCACCGTCGGCGTACTGATCGGACTTTCCAGGCCGCGCCATTGATGCAGGGTCGACCACGAGGCGAGCCGCCGCTCCACGGTCGACACCGCCCGGGGAGTAGCGCCGCGGAGCAGCTTTTGAGCGGTGAGGGTGGCTGCGACCTCGGCCGGCATACCATGGGTCCGGTCGGTTTCGCGCTTGGCCGGGTCCCAGAGGTGGTGTGCCACGAATTTCAGCACTAGGCTTTCGGGTGCCGGCCAGGGCAGGGGGGTGCCGGTCGCGGCGACGCACCAGGCTTCCAGATAGCCCAGGTCCGAGGTCAGCGCCCGCAGGGTATTGGCGCCCATGCCAGTCTCAACGAGATGGCGCAGGGTGGCGATATCGTCGTCGCTGAGCAGAGTGGCGAGCTTGTCGCGGGTGTCCCAGGACACCACCGCCGCCAGAGCGTCCAGCTCACAGGCGCGCTTGTACTGGACGTCGGTGAGGGGAGGGGAGGCGGCACCTCCGGGGGCAGCGGCTTTCCGCCCCAGGCCCGTCGGCCGCGGCGCGGGACTCATGGCCCCGCCGCCGCGATGAGCAGGTCGATCTGTTCCGCCTGCGCGGCCTTGGCCATGGCGCGATCGAAGGTGGCGAGCGGCAGGGCCAGCGCCTGGGCGACGGCGAGACAGCTGGCCTCATAGGCGGTGAGGCCGTGTTTGAGGGCGAGCCGCAGGACGGTCGTGGAACTAGTTGGCGCCACGCGGATCGGCATGGTTTCGATCCGTTCGAGCTGCCGCCAGACCAGGTCTTCCGGAATCCGGCCGTGCCGGCAGGCCATGACGAGCAGGTTGCGCACCTCATGCCAAAACAGATCGGGGACCCAGGCCGTTTCCGCGAGGACGCGCTCGCCGACGGCAACGCTGACGGTACTGCTCTCGTCGGGCATGATCCAGGCGCCAGCGACGGACACGTCGACGACGAGCCCACCCGCGCCGTGGGCGCTGCCTGCGGAGGGCGCCGTCAATAGCGGTGTCCTTCGTGTTTCCAGGCCAGGATTTCGTCGAGACTGACCTTTTTGATGGCGCCGCTGTCGCGGGTGGCGATCAGGCCGTGAAAGGCGGCGCGCTGGCGCAGGCCATCGTCGAACGGCACGAGTTTGGCGACCGGTTCGTGGCCGCGTTGGATAACGACCTCCTCGCCGGCCTCGACCTTGGCGAGGAGCTCTGAGAGATGGGTTTTGGCTTCGCCGATCTTGACGGTGAGGGTCATAGCGCGCTCCGGACTATCGTCCCATTCGGCCGCGCGGGGCGCGAAAAGGCCGATCTTGCGGGATTGTGAAGCGAAATTTACGGCTTTTGCGCCACTTGGTCAAGACTTGGTTCGATCACTTCCGATAAGCGGTCCTTATCGGAAGTCAGAGCGGCAAAAATCAACAATGCCCTATGACGGAGGCGAGCGCCGTGTTAGCCTCCGTTATAAAGTTTTTATGATGATTCGCCATATGGTTAACGAACCACAGACATCGTCCGACCCGATCGACATCCGCCCGCCACAGGCTGCTGTCGCTTTCACTTAACGATTTCAATTTTTCACTTAAGCACTTCAAATTGAAATGCTTAAGTGAAAAGGGACCGCGCAAAATACACCCTACAGCTATGTTTTCGTTGGTCTTTTCACGCTCATCGACAACACCCGAAATTGAAACGCTAAAGTGAAAAATTGAAATCGTTAAGTGAAAACCATGGCAGAGACTTTTCCCTTCGGACCGTCCTTTCTGGGGCGCCCTGCAGCCCACCCCTGGGAGGACGCGCATCTCACGCTGAAGACCCTCCCCTGGGCGCAGCTCGCCGGCCCCATGGCGGCGGCCGAGCAGGCCTTGGCGCGACTGGATGAGCGGCTGCGCCACAGCCCCATCCGGATGGGATGGATCGCCCGCCAGCATTTCGCCGACGCCGCCGCCAGCCTCTGGCTGGCCGGCGATCTCGTCCACACCGAAGACCTCGTCCTCCGCGATGCCGATCTCGGCGTCGGGATCCCCACGCTTGAGCTCAATCAAGCCTGCGCCATCCTGCGCACCCGCCGCCGCATCGCCGCGCATGCCCCAGGATGGTCCTTGTCGGCGCAAAGTCTGCCGACGGCTGCGGCAGACATCCTATCCCCGCTGGCGGGTGACACCAAATCTCCAGGGAGTTTTTCCGGAGCAGGGCGGGGAGAAGGGTCCGACGGCCCGATCGCGGATGATCAAAAGTTAGGATCGCCGCCGTCAGATGACCCGGACGCACGCGCCGAGCAAGAGCTCCTGGCGGCGATGCAACTCGCCGACGCCGCCATGGCACGCAGCGCGCGCGTCCTTGCCGGGAGCGGCGGCGAGGCCGCCTCCCGAGATGGGACTTCGCCCCAATGTGCGGCCCCACCCCTGGGAGGGGCCCCGCCCCTGGGGGGCGCCCCACCCAGGGTGGAATCTCAGGCCGCGGCTCCGTCCCGGACTGGAGCGCGGTCCTCGGGAGCGGGCCGACCGCGCCGGGAACGGAACCCGTTGATCTACGATCCGGACTGGAATGAGGAGAGGGACTTCGCCACGTGGCGGCAGGTCATCGCCAGCGCAGAGTCGCTGGGAGGGGTCCCACCCCTGGGAGGAGCCCTGCCTCTGCCGCCAACGCTGCTGGCAGTCATCGCGCTGGATACTTGGGAGACGCTCCAGCCGCTGCAGCGGCAGCCTTGGCTCGGCCGGCTGCTGGTGGCGGACCTCCTTCGGCAGCGCGGCAAGCTGTGCGCCCTTCCGGGGCTGAGCAGCGGACTGAAAGCCATTGCCTGGGAGCGGCGGCGGGCCAAGGATCCGACCACGCGGCTCATCGCCGGCCTCGAGGGGATTGCGGCCATGGCCCAGGCCGGGCTCAAGGAGCATGAGCGCTGGATGACCGCGCACGAGGTGCTCAAGCTGAAATTGAAGGCGCGGCGCGCGACGTCACATTTACCCGACCTGATCGACCTAGTGATGCGCTCGCCGCTCATCACAACCGCAGTGGTGACGAAAACCCTCAAGATCAGCTCTCGCTCGGCCCAAGCGCTGATTACCGAACTAGGCCTGCGCGAATTGACCGGCCGCGGGCGTTACCGGGCGTGGGGGATCCTATAAGAGGGCGGGGTAGGGGATGAACACGCATCCGCAGCGACTGGCTGGCGAACACCGACGAAGACGGTGGCCGTGCCGTTGGAGCGTGAAGTCGCTTCGCCACGACGAATGAAAATTGAAATCGTTAGAGGACAATCCGGCTCAATTTAGCGCCTAACCCTAATTAATTATGACCTTTTTGCGATTGAAATCGCTAAGGGAAAGCGACACCGGCCAAGCGCAACCGTCGTGAACCCATCGCCCATGATCAAATGAAATATCGCTGGCGAAACCTCGTCGAGCGTCTCTTCAACAAGCTCAAGAACTGGCGACGCATCGCTAACCGCTACGACAAAACCAAATCCTACCTCCGCTTCGTCAGCATTGCATCAGCATTGCTCTGGATACCCTTTGTCCACGAGACCTAAGGTATGCCGTTTTGGCGCTGACATTGACGGTCCTTGGGCACCCGCTGCACGCGGCTGACTTCCATTGGCTTGGAACCTGGAGATTGGACCGGGCCCACAGCCAGCTGGTAGGCACGACAATCCGGATCGCCCGTATTCCCACCGGCTATCACTTCGATTTCGGCGCGGCGGCCTTCGATATCGGAGATGACGGACGATTTTATCCCACGGTCTCCGGTCGGACAACGAGCCTCAAGGCAATCAGCGATAATAAATGGAGGCGGATTCATCGCAATAATGGCCGAGAAGTCGATCGCAGCATACTCACCGTTTCGCCCGATCAGCAGACGCTGACCATCGACACAAAAGCGATCCTGCCTGATGGCGGGGAGGAGCGGTCGCAGGATATCCTGCAGCGCGTCGGCGATGGTCGCGGTTTGCCTGGAACGTGGCGTAGCACCAAACCGGGGCTCGACGTTGCCGAGACAATCACGCTGACAGCTCTCTGACGGCCGCATTCGTTGGGCAAGACTCAAAGACGGCAATTTCTTCGAAGTGGTGCCAAATGGGCCACCAGCGATCAACCAAGGTCCGCGAGCCGGTTCGACGGTGAAACTTGCGGTACAGACGGTCTCCCCGACCGAAATGGGATGGACCGAAACGGTTGACGACAAGCCCTTTATGTATGGCATCGACATCTTGGCCGGTGATGGAAGTCTGATCGAGACAAGCTGGACCGCGCAGTTTCCGGCTGAACAGCAAAAGGCCGTCTATCGACCTCAATGAATGGTGGCGCGCGAATGCTTGGCCGATATCTGACATGCAGGCCCTTAGCGGAGCGCGCGCTGCAATCGATCAACGTTGCGGCAGCTTGTCGGCGGCCTGCAGGTCGGCTTCGTTCACGGGCGAGAGGATGCGCGACGGCTGCTGGGTAGTTTGTTGTGCATCTGCGCGTGTGAAGCAACGGGCTGCGGAGCGTAGCCATCGGCTGGTTGACGGAGTGGGAGGCTGTCGTCCGCGACCAAGGCGGATTTCCACCCCGGCGTCGATCGCGTCCTGATTCTTGGAACTGCTGGGGACGACGGCTCGCAACGCCTGCTTCTTGCGACTGGTCGAGAGGATTATTTGCTCCAACCTTCACGCCATCCAGCATCAAACTTCTGGCGATGCCTTTCCACGCTGCGGCAGGAGCACCAACTCGGCCGCTTCTTCGGCGTCTTTCAGGAGCGTCCTGCGTGGCGCGCCTAACTGCGCATGCATTGTCAGACCGCGGGCAAGGTCGATGACCTGGCGCGCGCGCGTGGTGATAGGAAAGTCAGATGGGATTTCTCCCGCGCTGATCCCGTCTCGGAAGCGGCGTTCCACGAGCGCAACGCCGCCTGCGGCGGCATCCTTCAGAAACTGCCTGACCTCAGCGTCGTCCACGAGCGGCGCGACGCACACCATCAGGCATCCTCGGACCGACCCTTCCTCGGTCGCAACTTCGACGGCGTGCCTCAGGAAGCCGGCGATCCCGTCGCGAAGAGCCGGTGGCGCAAAGAGCGCCTTCGCCGCGCCGGCGCCTTTTCGCTCTGCATATGTCCGGAGGACGCGCAGGAAGAGCGTCCGCTTGTCCCCGAAGACGGAATACAGGCTTTGCCGCCCCACACCCATGCCAGCGATGAGATCGTCGATCGCCACACCGTCGTAGCTTCTCGACCAGAAGATCCGCGTCGCTTTGTCCAGCGCCTCACTCTCGTCGAAGGTCCGGGGGCGCCCACGACCCCTGCTCGAATTTCTTAGCATCTGGTCCAAAAATCCTTGACCATGTGTTCTATCCCAATATATAAAAAATCAGTCCAAAAATAGCAAGCTGGCTCGTGGCCTCACGATCCGACCTTCTCTCACGGCGGAACCAAATATGAGACATTCAATCGCTCTGGTCACCGGCGCTACGTCCGGGCTCGGTTATGCCGCAGCTCGCTTGCTCGCCGATGGGGGATGGCAGGAGGTCATCGTAACGGGGCGCAGCCTGGCCAAGACCAAGGAAACTGACGCCCAGCTTGCCGACGAGACCAAGAAGCGGATCTTCACGCCGCTCGAGCTTGATCTGAACAGTGCCGCCAGCGCCAAGTCTGCGATCGCCGAGCTGGTCAAGCGCGGTCGGCCGATCGATTTCCTGCTGCTCAATGCCGGATTGGTCCCGACCAAGAAGCGCGTGATCACTGCGGAGGGCGTTGAAGCCTCCCAGGCCCCGCTTATCGGCCATCATGAACTGACCGTTGGGCTGCTCAAGGCCAACCTGCTGGGCCCCGAGGCGCGGATTGTCATCGCCAGCGCGGAGCCTGCTCGCGGGGGTGTGCCCATGTTCAAATATACCGACCTGCCGGCGTTCGCAGCCAAATACTACGGGGGCGACCAAACCGCGGCTGCTGAAGCCCTCATTCGCAGCGGACCAAACGTGAAGTACTCGCCTAACACTGCGTATGCCGATGCGAAGCTCATGATCGCCTGGTGGGCCGAGGCGCTGGCGCGCCGGCTGCCGTCCGGTATGGCCGTCTACGCTGTCTCGCCCGGCGCGTCGAACGCCACCAACGTCGCGCGAAACGCGGGCCCGTTGTTGAAGTATCTGATGATTCCGATCGTGAACCTCATTCCCGGCATGAATCAGACGCCGGAGGTTGCGGCCAGTCGCTACATCGAGGCGTCGGAGTTCGGGACCGACGTCTCAGGGCAATTCTTCGCCTCGGCCAAAGGGAAGTTCTCTGGCCCGATGGAGCTTCAGCGAGAGCCACACCTCCACGTTCGCGCCAGCCAGGAAGCCGCATGGCACGCCGTCGTCAAGGTCTCCGGCGCCGACCTGTCTCACCCGGCATCTTTGAGCGCGGTGTCCTAACACCTGACCGCCGTCGCGTCGCAGAAATATCATCCGAAATTGTCCAAAAACCACAGGCGCGATGGCGTCCAAGGAGAATGTGAATGGCACCGTATCAAGATAAGAATGTGGTGATCCTCGGCGGCACCAGCGGCATGGGCCTCGCGACGGCGAAGAAGCTCCTCGATGGCGGCGCGCGCGTTCTGGTGACAGGCCGCTCGCAAGCCGGCCTGGACTCGGCCAAGCAGGAGCTTGGAAGTGACGTCCTCGTGGTTTCGAGCGACGCGCGGTCGTTGACCGATATCGACGCGCTCGCCGCTCAGGTGAAGGCCGAGTTCGACACGATCGACCTGCTTTTCGTCAACGCGGGGTTCAGTATCCCAGCGCCACTCGCGAACGTCACCGAGGCCATCTACGACGAGATGTTCAGCCTCAACGCCAAGGGGCCGTTCTTCGCGGTGCAGAAGTTCGCGCCGCTCATCAACCGGGGCGGCTCCGTCGTCCTCACGACTTCGGTCGCCAACGTCAAGGGACTGCCTGGGCAAGCCACCTATGGGGCTGCCAAGGCCGCGCTGCGATCCCTGGCTCGGACGCTCGCAACCGAGCTGCTTCCCCAGGGCATCCGCGTCAACGCCGTGTCGCCCGGTCCCATCGCCACGCCGATCCTCGACAAAGTGTTTCCCGATAAGAACATGGCCGCCCAGGTCCGGGAGAAGATGACCGGTATGATCCCGATGAAGCGTTTCGGCACCTCGGAGGAGATCGCGAAGGCCGTCCTCTTCCTCGCCTTCGACGCGACCTTCACGACCGGCCTTGAGATTCCGGTCGATGGCGGCTGGTCGCAACTCTGAGGGGGCGGGTGAAATGAAGATGAGACGAATTGTGAGCGCCGAGACCAAGTCTGGTGTCGTCATGCAAGTGGACGATCTTCTCGACACCGAAACCGCCGATCGGGTCACGAATATATGGGGATTCGACAAGATTCCCCAACTGCCCCTTACGCCTGAGCAAGTTCTCGGTGAATACAAGCGGCTTGGGATCTTCGGGCCAAAGGATTCGGTTCGCGTCGATCTCCAGGTCGTTCCCCCTGAGAAAGCGGGCGAGACGGATCTCGGGGCCTTGATGGCCAAGATCGATTTCGGCATCGGCGGGGGTATGACCCCTAGTGAGCTCGGCGGTGCGATGCACCGGACCGACACCGTCGACCTCGCGGTGGTACTCAAGGGCGAAGTGGAGATCGCCTATCCAGGAGAAGACGGCCAGATGCGCTCGGTCACGGCCAAGGAGGGCGACTTCTTCGTTCAGAACGGAGCCTTCCACGAATTCCACAACCGCTCGGACGACCCATGCGTGATCCTCATGTTCGTCTTCGGGGCCGAGAGGCAGGCAGCCTGATCAACAAGGCCCATCAAGTGCGGCCGACCTGCCCCCACCGAAGAAGGAAACAGGATGTCTCTTTTGAACACCCCGGTTGCACTTGTCGCGGGGGCGGCAACGGCATGAACGTTCCTGTTATTGTCATGGACGGCGTGACGAAGCTTCCTCTTGAAGCTAACGGTGGCGTCGTCCTTGGCGGGTCGAACGCAACGACATACGCGGCGTATTTCTCGGCAAAGGCTGGCGCTCGCGCTGCTATTCATCATGACTGCGGCATTGGTCGAGATGAGGTGGGCGTCAGAGGTCTGCCCTGGGCGGAGCAACATTGCATGGCCATGGCGGCCGTCGCAGCCGACAGCGCCCGGGTCGGCGACGCCGCAGACATGCTCAATCGCGGTATCATCAGTCGCGCCAACAAACTTGCAGCTGCATGTGGTGTCGAGAACGGGCAGACCGTCGCGCAAGCCGTGGAATGTCTGAAATCCGCGCCCTGGCCCCACGACACAAACATGGAGGCGCCGGTTGAGCGACGCACCTTCGTTCACGGCGTCCTCTGCATAGGCTCCATCTCACTCGGCACTCCGGAAGACGCAGGTCCGGTCGTCGCGAGCGGCAGTCATGGCGGCGCAACGGCCGCGCCAATGACAAGGGCGTTCAGGCCACGTCTCGTCTTCTTCAATGACGCCGGTATTGGCGCCGATCGCGCGGGCGTCGCCAGCCTTCCTATTCTCGATTCCGAAGGGATCGCCGCCGCGACGGTCGCCGCGGTATCGGCGTGTATCGGCGACGGCAAGTCGACGCTGACCCAGGGCATTTCTTGGCCGTGAATGAAACAGCGCACCGATTGGGCGTCAGGGTCAGGGAGACGGCCCTAAGCGCAGCGCGCACCGTGGCGGAGAGACCCGAGTAGTAAAGAACCGTCAAACAACTGCTAGCTCTGCACCCAAAATATAGGAAGCAACATGTCTTTGTTGAAAAACAAGATCGCCATCGTCACCGGCGGCAGCAGCGGCATCGGCCTCGCGACCGCCAAAAGGTTCGTTGAAGAGGGCGCCTATGTGTTCATCGGCGGGCGACGGCAGGCCGAGATCGACAAGGCCGTCGCCGAGATCGGCGAGAACATCACCGGCGTAAAGACGGACATCTCAAAGCTCGATGACCTCGACCGCCTTTATGAGACCGTCGCACGGAAGGGCAAGATCGACGTGCTCTTTGCGGGCGCGGCCTTCGTCGAAAAGACGATGACCGCCACGGCGACGCCCGAGCATTTTGACAAGACCTTCAATACCAATGCCCGCGGCACCTATTTCACAGTTCAAAAGGCGCTGCCTTACTTGAACGACGGTGCGTCGATCATCCTCGTGGCGGCGGCCGGGAAGAACAAAGGTCTCCCCGGCCGCAGCGCCTACAGCGCCACCAAGGCGGCGATCCGGTCGTTTGCGCGGACCTGGACCAGCGAGCTTAAGGATCGAGGAATCAGGACCAACGTGTTGAGCCCGGGCGCGGTCGATACGCCCATGTTCGACGGTCAGTTCCCGTCCGGAGAGGGCGCGGCCGAAGCCCGGAAGCAGATCGTCGCTATGACCCCTTTGGGACGCTTGGCGTATCCCGATGAGATCGCCTGCGCGGCTTTGTTCCTCGCCTCGGACCTCAGCAGCTACGTCGCCGGCATCGACCTTCCCGTCGATGGCGGCCTGACCGCCATTTAACCCGAAGGATTTAGCCCAGCGCCGATCGTCATTTCCGAGGAGCCTCTGATGACACACACAGCGAATTCCGGGGTCCGGAGCCGGGGAAATTTCGGCGCGCCCTCGCGGCCGCCTGGACTTTCCTTCAGGCGATGGAGTCCACCAGCTTCGACTATACGCTCGACCGCATCGAGCGCCTGGAGCGGGAGGTCGCACGACTGAAGGAGGAGCTGCGCCAAAGCTGAAATCCGGAGGCGGGCGATGCCCGCAACGCTAGCGCGGCATTGCCCGACCGTTGAAAACGGGGGCCGCACCATGCCGGTATGTGAAAAGGACGACGATATGACCCAGCGCGAAGTCGTGTTTCCTGCCGACCGACCGCGCGCATTCCGTCGCGCACATCGACGTCGGTGAGCCGCCACAACCCGCCGACAATGTGGAATATGGCCTCAGGCAAGTTCTCGCAAATTAGTGTCGCGGAACAGGGTCGCCTCGCCTTTCTGTCAGGCCAGATCGCAGCGGCGCCTGGCAGTCAGGACACGCCCAAAGACATCGTTGGCCAAGCAAAGCTTGCGACCGCTAGCCTCACCGTGGCACTCGAACATCTGGAGGCGTCAGCGCAAGACATTGTCATGATGCGCGTTTACGTCGTTAACGCGACCACGGAAGCGTTCCAGCAGGTCCTAACCGCCCTACGTGAATTGCTCGGAGACGCCATGCCCAGCACGACGACGATTGGCGTTCAGGCACTCTAGGCTCTGACTCAGAATTGCTGCTGTTGCGGGGGAAGCTTTGGCTGATGCATCGGAGGATCACCATATGCAGCATCGATTCCAGCGCGCGAGCCTTGCCCCTGACGGCCTCGCAGTGGATGAAGTGAAGATCGTCGCGAACAGCGTTCAAATTCGACTGCGATCGCGCCTTCGCTCGGGAAGTTGTCCGGACTGCGGGCGGCCAAGCCAGAGAGTTCAAAGTAGATATGTGCGCCGACCTGCGGACCTTCCACTCGGCGGCCGGCGAGTGGAATTGACAGTCTTGGCTCGTCGGTTCTGGTGCGATGCAGTTCTGTGCGGTCGGCGCATCTTCTGCGAACAGTTCGGCGACGGCGTGTTGGCTCGCTATGGCCGGCGCACCCAACGGCTGGAGACAATCGTCCACCACCTCGGTTTGGCACTCGGTGGCAGACCAGCCGCAGCCTTCGCCAATCGTCTGATGATGCCGGTGAGTAACGACACGCTCTTGCGGGTGGTTCGCCGTCATATTGCTGATCAGAGCGATGAGTTCACCGTCATAGGCATTGATGATTTTGCTTTCAAGCGTGGCCAAACCTATGGAACAATCGTGTGCGACCTGGAGCGACGGAGGCCAGTCACCCTTTTGCCGGATCGCGCGTTGGATACGTCTCGGGCATGGCTTGCCGAACATCAGCCGATATCGATCGTCGCTTGCGATCGGGGCGGTGGCTATGGTGAGGCCATCGCGAAGGCCTTGCCTGACGCCGAGCAACTCGCCGACCGCTGGCACCTGATGGAGAACTCCAGTCGGGCATTTCTCGATGCGGTTGGCAAGTCGATGCGCCAGATCAGGCAGGCGGTCGGTAGCAATGTCGTTGATCCCAAGCTTCTAACTTACGCGGAACGGCTACAGTACGAAGGATATCTGCGTCGCCAGGAAACGAATGAGGCGATCCGGGAGCTCTCGAAGACAGGAACCTCAGTTCGGCAGATTGTCCGGCAAACCGGCCATAGCCGGAAGCTTGTGCGCGATGTCCTGCGGGGGCAGCGTCTCGATGTGTTCCGAACACAGCCCAGCTCTCTGGATAGTTGGCTGCCCTGGCTCAACAGCCGCTGGGAGGAAGGCGCAAGGAATGCCTTGGAACTGTGGCGCGAGATGAGAGCGAAGCGTTTTCCCGGACAGAGCGGCGTCATCTCGCAATGGGCTCAACGGCGACGGCTCGCCGAGAAAGCCAACCAGAGTGGGCTCGCGCGAACGCCGTCGGCGAGGGTTATCTCCAGGCTGATGACCACCGCACGGGATGGCCTGGCAAAATCCGAGGCGATTCTGGTGGCTGCAATTGAAGTGAGCGTCCCGGAGCTGGTTGTCGCGCGCAAGGCCATTGGTGACTTCCAATCCATGATTCGTTCGAAGACAGCACATAGGCTCTATAGCTGGCTTGAGGCCGCCAGGAACAGTCTGGTCGGATCCTTTGCCGGTGGTGTTGAGAAGGACATCGACGCGGTGAGAAACGCAATCATCTCACCTTGGTCAAATGGACAGACGGAAGGCCAGATCACGCGCCTGAAGCTCATCAAGCGCCAGATGTACGGACGCGCAAAACTCGATCTTCCGCAGGCGCGTTTGATCGGCGCGAGCTAGGAGTTCCACATCAGCAAATCTGCGTCAGAGCCCCTTTTGGATGAAAATCCGGGGTCCCGTTTCGATGAAAATTGACACCTCGCGCGTTACGTCGGCACGCGATGGACGTTTTGGATCTCGATTGCGGGCAAGCGGGACGGGCCTGCGGCAGGCAGGCCGGGCGCGGACGCCCGGCCTATCCACGCATCAGGCGGCCTTCTTGGTCTGAAGCGCCGGGAAAGCCGAGTCGATCTCGGTCTTGAACGTGTTGTTGAAGATGTTGGTGATGAAGCTGAACGCGGTTTCGGCAACGATATCGACGATCTCGGCATCACTGAAGCCGGCGGCGCGAACGGCCTCGACGTCGGCGGTCTCGATGTGGCCGCGCCCCTTGGCGACCTTGTAGGCGAACTGGAGCGCTGCGTCGGCCTTGGGGTCGGTCGAGTGACCCTCGCGGTTCAGCTCCATGTCTTCGGCGCTTAGGCCCTGGAGCTTGCCGCCGAGATAGGTGTGCGCCGACAGGCAGTAGTTGCAGCCGTTGACCTCGGCGGTCATCACGTGGATGCGCTCGCGGGTCTTGTGACCCAGGCTCTTGCCGAGCGTAGCGTGCATGTCGGCGATCGCCTTCAGAGCGTCCGGCGACTGCGAAATCATTGCGAAGAAGTTAGGGACCAGGCCGAGGACCTGCACATAGTTGCGCAGGATGGGCTGGGATTTGGCAGGTGCTTCTTCGATCGTGAGGATGGCGATGCGGGCCATTGTCTTTCTCCTTTGAGCGGGGCCACCTCGGCTCCGGTGAGAAGAAAATGCGACATTACGCCCGAACTAATAATGCGCTCATTTCGAGATTATTGCTTTCACTGAGTGAAAGTAGGTAGAGCGCCCAATAGGGTGGCCGTTCGGCTCTGAAAGGCTAACCGGCCTTCAGATTCGAAAGCGCTGCGCGGAGCTGGCTGGCGGCCAGGTCAAGGAAGACGCGCATTTTGAGCGGCATCTGACTACGGGCTGCGTGGATCAGATGCACAGGGATCGGATCTACGTCGAAGTCACTGAGCACCTGCACCAGCGTTCCGGCGCGCAGGGCGTCCGCGCAGTGGTAGCGATAGAGCCGGCAGAAACCCGTGTTGCGCAGCGTCGCTTGCAAAGCGGCCTCGGCCGAGGTGACGGACAAGCGAGCGGTGATGTCGACAGTAAAGTCCCGCTTTGCCCGCGGTTCGCGAAAGGTCCAGGTCGTGGTCGCCGGGCCCGCAAAGATCACGCACGGCAGCTTCTCCAAGTCCCTTGGATGCTTGGCGGTGCCGTGGCTGGCCAGCAACTCCGGCGAGGCGCAGACCAGCGTGTCCATTGTCCCGACGCGCGTCGCGATCATGCTGCTGTCCGGCAACGCGCCGAGACGCACTGCCATGTCGACGTGATCGTCATAGAGGTGGAGGTTGCGATCGGAGAGGAGCAGGCGGACGTTGATTTCAGGGAAGGAGCCGAGGAAGTCCGTGACGATCGGCAGGATGTATTTCTGGCCGAACAGAAATGGCGCCGTCAGCACCAACTCGCCCCGCGGGCGATTATATTCACCCGACGCGGTTCGTTCGACCTCATTGATCTGCTCCATGATCCGTTTGACGCCCTCGACGTAACTCGCGCCGGCGTCGGTCAACGTGAGCTTGCGAGTCGAGCGTTGGAGGAGCTTCGTCCCCAAATGCGCCTCAAGGTCGCTGATTTTCCTGCTGACGGTAGGTAGCGGGATGTTCAGCTCTTTTGCGGCGGCAGTCATGCTGCCCTTTTCCACGGCCAGAAGCACGATCGACATCGCTTCGAGGCGATCCACTTATTTCACTGCATGCAATTTCATGGAGCCAGTCTAGTTCTTATTGCGTCTGTCGCAACTATTCCGGTTGGCAGAGCGTCGCCTGCTCCAATCGGTCGCGCACGAGGAACGACAAAATCAACGAAGGCTCAGCCCCTCGCTCGACAACTTGATGGCGGTGTCGAATGACTTGCATAATGAAAGTTATGTGCCTAAAGTGACTATCGTGATGATAGTTACGTTAGGCCAGTTCCATGCAGCGCAAGAGCTTTCAAACGATGCAATGCCCAATCGCCCGCAGCTTGGAGCGGGTGGGCGAGTGGTGGAGTATTCTCATCCTCCGTGACGCCATGCTTGGGCTCACAAGATTCGACGAGTTCCAGAAGAGCCTGGACATCGCGCCGAATATACTGACCCGCCGTCTCGGTGCGTTGGTGGAATCGGGCCTTCTGGAGCGGCGGCGCTACAGCGAGCGGCCTGTGCGCTACGAATATGTGTTGACCGGACGCGGCCGCGACTTCCGCCCGGTGCTTTGGAGCCTGCTCCAATGGGGCAACAAGCATTTCGCCCCGGAAGGTCCGAGCGTCGTCATCGTCGATCGGGCGACGGGCGGCTGGGCCGATCCTGTCCTGGTCGATAGCGCCAGCGGCAAGCGTATGACTTTTCCCGACTTCCAATCGGCCGCGACGCCAGCGGCGAGCTCCCGCATGCGCAAGCGTTACGCCTTTTCGGCGCGCTCCGGCGCTCCTCTGATTGCCTCAGGCAGCGGCGAGGAGGCCGTCCAGCCAAAGGGGGGAGAAATGCTATGAATAAGGCGGTTTCCGAAGCCGAGGTGCAGGCTGGTGCCGTGCCGCTGCCGGCAAAGAAGCGGTCGCGCAAGCCGCTTCTCGTCTTAACCGTCGCTGCCGTTGTCGCGGGCGGAATCTGGTACGGCGATCAGTGGTGGCAGGTCGGCCGCTGGCAGGAGACGACGGACGACGCCTATGTCGGCGGCGATGCGACAGCGCTCTCCCCTCATGTTGCCGGCCACATCGCCGAAGTTTTGGTGGAGGATAATCAGGCCGTCAGTAAGGGGCAACTTCTTGTGCGCATCGATGCCCGTCTGTTTCAGGCTGCCCTCGACCGGGCACAGGCCAACGTTAAGGAACAGCAGGCCACGCTCGACAATCTGAATGCGCGGCTCACCTTGCAGCTTTCCTCGATCAAGCAGGCCGAGGCCGATCTGGTCGCCAAGAAGGCCGAGGCCGTTTTCACCGCCCAGGATGCCAAGCGCTATCTGGCGCTTGCCAGTTCCAACGCGGGTTCGGAGCAAAACGCTCAGAAGGCGGCCGTAGCGGATCAGCAGGCGCAGGCCGCCATCGACGCTTCGGAGGCCGGGCTCGCGGCTGCGAACCAGCAACTGAAAGTGCTTGGAACCCAGATCGAGGAGGCTCAAGCAAATCTTGCTGTGGCGCAGGCCGATCTGGAGACCGCGCGCCTCAATCTTGGCTACACGGAAGTGCGCGCGCCCATCGACGGTTATATTGGCAACCGCGCCGCTCGCGTCGGCGCTTATGTCGCGGATGGCGGCTATCTCCTCACCATCATTCCCTCGAGCGGGTTGTGGATCGACGCCAATTTCAAGGAAGACCAGCTTGAGCGCATGAAGCCGGGCCAGAGCACTATGGTGGTTGCCGATGTCGCACCGGGCCACACGCTGCAAGGCCACGTCGTCAGCGTCGCGCCCGCGACGGGTGCGGTCTTCAGCGTCATCCCGCCCGAGAACGCAACCGGTAATTTCACCAAGATTGTCCAGCGTGTGCCCGTCCGCATCGTGATCGACGGGGCTTCTGCCGCCGGCACCCTAAGACCTGGTCTGTCGACGACAGTCACTGTCGATGTCCGGCCACAGTGAAGGCAGGATCGGCCTTGCCCAATGATGACGCCTCCGCGAGCTGGCTGAGAAGCCTCATTCCCTTTGTGGTCATGTGCGTGGGGATGTTTATCGCACTTCTCGACATCCAGATCGTCGCCTCCTCGCTTCAGGATATCGGCGGCGGCCTGTCGGCGGCACAGGACCAGATCAGTTGGGTGCAGACGGCCTATCTCATCGCTGAAATCATCATGATCCCGCTGTCGGGCTGGCTGACCCGTGTGTTCTCGACGCGCTGGCTGTTCACGGCCTCCGCCGCGGGCTTCACCTTAGCCAGCCTCTTGTGCGGCCTGGCCTGGAATATCGAGAGCATGATCGTGTTCCGGGCCTTGCAGGGCTTGCTCGGCGCCTCGATGATCCCGACCGTATTCACCTCCTCTTTCCACTATTTTCAGGGACCACGGCGCGTCTATTCCGCTGCGGTGATCGGGACGATCGCCTCTGTGGCGCCGACGCTCGGGCCGGTGATCGGCGGCTGGATTACAGACACGCTGAATTGGCATTGGCTGTTCTATGTCAATCTGGTGCCGGGCACCGCCATCACCGTGCTGATCCCGATGATGGTGCGGATCGACGAGCCTAATCTCAAGCTGTTGCGGGAAGCCGATTATCCGGGCATCGGGCTGATGGCAATTTTCCTCGGCACGCTCGAATATGTGCTGGAAGAGGGGACGCGCTGGAACTGGTTCGACGACGAGACGATCCGGATCTGCGCTTGGGTAGCTGGGATTTCCGGCATGTTGTTCGTCATCCGCAGCCTTACCTTCGCGCGTCCGGTTGTCGATTTGCGCGCGCTCACCAACCGCAACTTCCTGCTCGGCTGCATCCTTTCCTTCATCACCGGCATCGGCATCTTTTCGACCATCTATCTGACACCGCTGTTCCTTGGCTATGTTCGCGGCTTCAGCGCCTGGCAGACGGGCGTCGCGATCTTCTCCACCGGCGCAGCTTCCATGATCGGCGTGCCAGCCTGCATCCTTCTCGCCCGCCGTTTCGATACGCGCTGGCTGATGATGGCCGGGCTCGCTTCCTTCGGCGCGGCAATGTGGAGCTACAGTTTCATCACCCATGATTGGGGCGGCGACCAGCTCTTCTTGCCGCAGGTATTGCGCGGCCTGCCGCAGGTCTTCGCCGTAGCGCCGAGCGTGACGCTGGGTCTTGGCAGCCTACCGCCGGAGCGGCTGAAATATGCGAGCGGCCTGTTCAATATGATGCGCAACCTCGGCGGAGCGGTGGGCATCGCGGCCTGCGGCGCCATCCTCAATGTGCGGACCAATTTCCACTTTCTGGCGATCGCTTCGAACCTGACCCCCGCGAACGGCACTATGGGACGGCTGGTCGATACGGTGGCTGAACGCTACCATGCGGCGCCCGGCAGCGTCGAGGCCGGTCATGTCGCAGCCCTCAAGCAATTATGGGCGCTCGCCTATCGCGAAGCCTCGACGATGGCCTATGCCGACGCCTTCCTGGCCATCATGATTGCCTTCGTGGTCGCGACCATGCTGGTGCCCTTCATGCGCAACGTCGCCCCGCCCAAGAAACCACCGGCGGACGCCCATTGACGGATAGATGATGGCGTCAAGGGGACAAGCAGCGCCGGCGGTTTTGTTGCAAAGATTTTGTTTATGCACGGGGCTTACGAGTAAGCGGGATCAATCTCGTGAGGTTTCTCGTGTTCAAAGGCCGACATTTCGATCGTTCCGTGATCCTTCTTTGCGTGCGCTGGTATCTGGCTCACAATCTCAGCCTCCGCGACGCGAAGGAAATGATGACTGAACGCGGGTTGACCATCGACCATTCAACGATCCACCGCTGGATCATCCATTATTCGTTGCGACTTCTCGAGCTGTTCAACCGCCGCAAACGCAAACGCGCCGCGTCCAGAAAGTGGCATGTCGATGAAACCTACATAAAGGTGCGCGGAACATGGATGTATTTGTATCGCGCCATCGACAGCGGGGGATGTCACGTTAACGGGCGAGTAGGGATGGGCATGCCAAGTCGGAACTATGAACATACCGACCGTGAACTACAAGCGAACCGCTTCCCGCCGCAGATCATCGCCCACGCGGTTTGGCTTCATTTCCGTTTCCCTTTGAGCTTGCGCCTGGCCGAGGAAATGCTGTTGGAACGTGGTGTTGTTGTATCCTACGAAACGATCCGGCGCTGGGCTATGAAATTCGGTCCCGATTACGCCCGGCGCGCGCGACGTAACGCACCAAGCCGCCTTGATATCTGGTATCTTGATGAGGTCGTTATCACCATCAATGGCGAGAAACGCTATCTGTGGCAGGCTGTTGACCACGAAGGATACGTGCTCGACGAAATCGTGCAAATCCACCGCAACACCAAGGCTGCTCGGCGATTGCTGACAAGACTGTTGCGAAAGCAGGGATGCGCTCCAAAGCGAATTATAACCGACAAACTCGGTTCCTACGCTGCCGCCAGGCGCGAGCTCATGTCGAAGGTCGAGCATCGCCAACATAAACGCTTAAATAATCGCGCGGAGAACTCCCATGTGCCCATCAGAAGGCGAGAGCGAATGATGCAGGGCTTTCGATCGTGGCCGGGACTGCCACGGTTCGTCTCGACTTTCTCCGCCGTCCGAAATCATTTCGTCCCGTCTCATACTCAACGCTCCGCACTCTCAACCCACCTTCGTCGCCTCTCGGCGATGATGCAGTGGAAATCCGTCACAGGTGCAGCTTGATAATTGATCCCTGCAGTACCGTTGCGTCTAGTCACAAGTTACCGTGACATCGCCATCTGAAGAGGAGGGACTATACAGCCGCTGGAGTGCAGGAGCCGTCCATCCCATCACCTTCACCTGCGACGGCGCACCATCTCAATGTTGGTGTCGGTCGAGCTGAACTCGTCGGTTCCAGATGTCTGAAGATGGCTTTCCATAGGCTCTAGAGCGTTAGGGTCGCCGAACTAGAAGTCGAAAACCTCCGACGATATTCTCCCGGCGACAAGCCGACGATGCGATGAAAAAGCCGCCGGAAAGCGCCAGCATCTTCATATCCCACGGACCAGGCGACCTGATCGATGGACCGTTTCGTAAACTCTAGCAATTCGCGCGCTTTGCCGATCCGCACGTGCTGGCAGTACTCGATTGGTGTGAGGCCCGTCGCCGTCTTGAAGCGGCGGAGGAAGGTCCGCTCCTCCATACCTGCGGACATCGCGATCGCACTGATGATGACTTCGCGCGCGCCTGTGGCCTGTAGCCAATGCTGGACCTTGAGAATGCTTTCGTCACCATGGTTCAGTTGCGGTGCGAAGCTGCTATAGTAGCTCTGTTCACGTCCCGCAGGATCGATCAGCAGAAAGCGGGCGGTTTCGAGCATAATGGTCGGACCGTAGAGGCGATCGACGAGCCGCATCCCAAGATCAGTCCAAGCCATCAGACCTCCGGCCGTGATGATCTCCCCGTCCTCGACAACGATCTTGTCAGCCTCAAGGCGCACATCCGGAAAGCTTTGATGAAAGGCGTCGACGAAAGACCAATGCGTCGTCACCGGCCGGCCCCGAAGCAGGTCGGTAGCCGCCAGTATGAAAACGCCGCCGCAGTTCGCTGCGAGTGTTGCGCCAGCGGCATGAAGTTCACGCAGCCAAAGGGCGTAGGGGGCAGCTTCAACGCGACCCGGGGGCCCCGTCACTCGGCCAGGAACGATCACGATATCTGGCCGACCCTTATGACTTGGATCGCTGTCAAAAGTGCGAGTGAAACGACCCCCTTCCATTGTCCAGTGACTGATCCGCAGTTGGGGACCGCCACGATCCTCGGAGAAGCGGGCGGCGATCTGCAACAGATCGGTCATTCCGTGGACCATAGCCAGCTGACAGTCGGGGTAGAGGAGAATTCCTATCTCCGCTTTGGGCTGCTGGTCTTGATCACGTCGCATCGGTTCCACCGGAGCTGTCGGATTCGGCGCGCAGAAAGTCGGAAGCGCCAATCCCAATCCTGCCCGATGAGATGTAAAGCTTCAATACCCGGTGGAATTGATCCGTCGGATTCCGAAGCCTTCCGGAAGTGGGCATGGCAGCCGCCAGGCGTCAACAATGAACAATAAAAGCCTTCCTTCATGAGCGGCAAATTCATGATGAAGCGACTGTTAATCGTCGGGAATTCCTGAGAATAGGGCAAGGTCCATCAGCGGGGAGCCACGTGACCACATCTTCTGACGAGACACCGAAGGAGGTCAAAGAGGACGGTCGATCCGAATGCTTCGCATTCGGCAGCGTACACCTGGATCCTAGCACTCGCTCGCTCTCGGTCCAAGGAGTCGAGCTCCGGATCAGCGATCGGGCGTTCGACATACTGACCGTGCTGGTCGAGCGAGCGGGAGAGATCATCGACAAGTCGACGTTGTTTGCGGCGGCGTGGCCAAACGCTGTCGTTGAAGAAAGCAATCTACGCGTCCAGATTGCGCATCTCAACAAAGCCCTCAAAGCTGATGGTGATGCACGTCTAATACAAAATATACCTGGTCGAGGTTATCGGTTCGCCGGAGCGGCGCGGCGAATATCCCGATCCCAGATGCCCGATCCAGGCCCAGGTCCCGTGGCTCCCGATACCTCATCGATTATCGGCCGTCACGAGGATCTAGATCGTCTTTCCGCCCTCGTCGTGAAGCACAAATTTATTACGATTACGGGTACCGGTGGAATCGGCAAAACCACTGTCGCCCTTGCATTGCTAAATCGGATTCGAATGCACTATCCTGACGGAGGCTTTCTCATTGACGTTGCGCCTCTGGAACGATCATCGTTGGTAGCGGAGCACGTTGCATCTATTCTGCAGGTTCCAACCGCTGAGGCGCAAGCACTCGAAGGGCTCGTCCGATATCTGAAAGGGCGGAGTGCCCTGCTTGTTCTGGACAACTGCGAGCATGTGATTGAGGCGACTGCGAGGATCGCCGAGACGATCGCAAGTCAAGCGCCGCACGTGCATATTCTTGCCACGAGCCGTGAACCAATGAGAGCACGCGGTGAGTGGGTATTTCCGCTTGCTCCTCTCACGACACCACCACTTTCGAAGGCGATGACGTCTGAAGAAGTGATGCGGTATCCCTCGGCTTTACTGCTTCGAGAGCGTGCCATAGCTGCCGGTTGGAGCTTTGACCTAGTTGACGGAGACGCTTCTTCCGTCGCGGAGGTCTGCATAAAGCTCGATGGTTTGCCCTTGGCATTGGAGCTAGCTGCAGTCAGGGTTCCATCGCTTGGACTGAGGACTGTTGCAGAGCGTCTCGATGATCGATTCGATTTTCTTATCAAAGGGCGTCGGACCGCGGATCACCGGCACCAGACCCTCTCTGCACTCATCGACTGGAGCTACGAGACGCTCGTGGAACCGAGCCGGAAGATCTGGCGGCGCATCGCCTGTTTTGCGGGCAGCTTTTCACTAGACGACGCCGTGCATGTCGCGAGCCTCGAATCCAAGACCGAGGCCTCGGTTCTCGACGCGCTTGACGATCTCGTCGGGAAGTCGCTGCTCATGGTGGAGCAGGTGCCGGGCGTATCACAGCACCGCTTCCGATTGCTCGAGACGATGCGCCTGTACGCATACAGTCGATTGGTCGAAAGCGGCGAGGAACAATCCATACGTCAGCGTCTTGCGGTCTATCTTCTCGAGAAGCTGGGGTCGGTCGGTAGTGACTGGGACGTTGATGAAGTGGCGAACTGGGCACCCCACGTAGCCGACATCCGCAAGGCGCTGGAGTGGGGCTTTTCGCCCACAGGTGATGCCGGAATCGCGATACAGTTAATCGCCAATTCGGCGCCGCTTTGGTTCAAGATGCTGCTCGCCTCGGAACTTAGGGTACATCTTGAGCGCGCCCGCGAGGCCTTGCGCGATCGTTCGGATATTGATGACCTGGTTAGTGCGAAGCTCCACCTTGCTCTGGGGCATGCCATCTTTCACACGCGCGGCCCGCAGGCTTCAGTTGAAGAGACGCTCCGCGCCGGGCTGGCTTCGGCCGCGCATGGGAACCACGTGTCTCAGCAGCTTCAGATCTTATGGTCGCTCTACGGAAACGAGCTCGTCCTGGGAAACTATGAGGGCGTTCAGCGGAACGCCCAGGAATTCTATGAGGTCGCTGCGCGCAACAATGATCCAATGTCGTTTCTGACTGCGCACCGCATGGCCTCACTCGGAAATCATCTTTCGGGCCGATTGAAATCGGCGCTGAAAGAGGCAAGGAATGCGCTACACTCTCCTATGGCAGAAGCGGGCACCGCGAACAGCCGCCGCGACTTCCTTTATCAGCTTAAGCTTTACGACCACGAGGTTGCGTCGAGGACACACTTGGCGCGCACGTTATGGATCTTGGGCAAACCAGATGAAGCGTTTGAGGAATGCCAAGCTGCCACTGAACGCGCTCAGCGGATAGGTCAGACTTTTGCGATCGGCTACTCCTTAGTCTGTGGGACTTGCCCGATTTCCTTTTGGCGAGGTGATCTTGCGTCCGCGTCACGTTATGTCGAGTTGCTAGCAGAGGTGACTGCGGGTGCCGGCATTAACGTATGGCGGATCGGCGGTCATATGTTCGCTAGGGCGCTTGATCAGCTGAATGGTGTCTCAGTGATCAGGGACGGCGACGACAACCTGCCACTTGCGGCGTTTTATGCTGATACGGTGAGCACGCTCGATCCTATGTTGCTCGATGAAACCGCCGCAGCGCGTGCAAACGGGGGAGAAATAACGTGGTGTACCGCCGAGATCTTGCGCGCCATGGGAGAGCGCCTTCTTCTTGAACAGGGCGCTGTCGCTACATCCGCTGCAAGACTCCTCTTCTGGCGGGGCCACGCAATTGCCAGTGTACAGGGCGCGCTTGCCTGGCAACTTCGCTGCGCGACTAGTCTTGCACGATCGTGTGCAGGCGGGCCCATGCATGCTGAGAGCCGACAAATACTCAGCAACGCGTATGATGCCTTCGACCAAGGAATGGATACGCGCGACCTTCGTTTGGCTGCGGAGCTCCTCAACACAGGCTAAATAAACCGGATGCTTCTGCGCAGTCGCCCCTGATTCACACGTTTTCCCGACGATTCACACCCATTTGCCCAAGCATTGTGTAAGGTCTTGATCGCACTTGCGATCCGGGCGTGGAGGACGTGTGACGTCGAGGCCGACCAGCCGGCTCGGCCATGGCCACTTTATCGGGAGGAGGATGGAAATGCCAAGTATCAACCAGTTTCCGGATTGCTCACGCCGGGACGTGATGCTCGCAGGGGCCACCGGCATAGCGGCGCTATGCTTCTCATTCGAAGTTTTAGCGCAAACCACCCCTCAACCCGTCAAACAAGGAGCCGCAGCGATGGACACGATTACCACAAAGGATGGCACAATCATCTTCTTCAAGGATTGGGGGCCGAAGGATGCGCAACCCATCGTGTTCCATCACGGGTGGCCGCTCAGCGGGGACGACTGGGACGCCCAGATGATGTTCTTTCTCGGCCAAGGATATCGCGTGATCGCGCACGATCGGCGCGGTCACGGTCGGTCGACCCAGACCTGGACCGGCAATGAGATGAACACCTACGCCGAAGATGTGGCGGCGCTTGCCGCGGCGCTCAATCTTAAGGGCGCAATCCATGTTGGGCACTCGACGGGCGGTGGGGAGGTCGCGCGTTATGTCGCGAGGGCTGAGCCGGGAAGGGTCTCGAAGGCCGTGCTGATCAGCGCAGTGCCTCCGATCATGGTCAAGAGCCCGAGCAACCCCGGCGGTCTGCCGATTGAGGTGCTTGACGGCTTCCGCAAGGCCTTCGTCGAGAATCGAGCCCAGTTTTTCTATGACGTGCCTGCCGGCCCGTTCTACGGCTTCAACCGTCCCGGCGCGAAGGTCAGCCAAGGCGTTATCTGGAACTGGTGGCGCCAGGGCATGATGGGTGGGGCCAAGGCTCATTACGACTGTATCAAGGCGTTCTCGGAGACCGACTTCACCGAGGATCTGAAGAAGATCGAGGTTCCTACGCTGGTGATGCACGGCGAGGACGATCAGATCGTGCCTTTCGCCGACGCCGGTCCGCTTTCCGCTAAGCTGCTGAAGAAGCCCACGACCAAGTTTTACCCCGGGCTGCCGCATGGTATGTGCACCACACATCCCGACATCATCAACAACGACCTGCTTGCCTTCATCAAGGCATAAACGCCTCCCAAGACTAGCCGGATCGTTCTTACTCCGCGTCGCGAGAGCGAACGATCGTCCAAGCCATCGTTGCTCTCCGGCTGTGGTTCGTTAGCGAGCAGACCTGCGGCCCATAATCGGCCACATCAAAAGAATCTTCGCCCAAGACAACCTATCGGGAGCGCACCATGGAAAATCACTTAGACATCAAGTCTTCGAATGGGACATTCGGCGCCTACATAGCGCGGCCGGTCCAACGACCCGCGCCGGCCGTGGTCGTTCTCCAGGAGCTATTTGGCGTCAACACCGACATCCGCGCGACCTGCGATGAGCTGGCAACTCAAGGTTTCGTCGCAGTTGCGCCCGACCTTTTCTGGCGTCAGGAGCCGGGAGTCGATCTTAGCGTTACGTCCGACACCGATTGGCAACATGGCCTCCGACTCTATCAGGCCTATGACCGAGATGCTGGCGTCGGGGACATCAGGGACACGATTGATGCTGCGGGCAAGCTATCCGACTGCACCGGCAAGGTTGCTGTCCTCGGCTATTGTCTCGGCGCGCTCATGGCTTTTTTGACGGCCGCGCGCCATGGTGGGGTTGATGCCGTTGTCGCCTATCACGGCGGCGACACCGAGAAATATCTCGACGAAACCGGCGGCATTCGTGCGCCACTGCTCATGCATCTGGCAGAGGAAGACGAATACATTTCCAAGCCGGCGCAAGCCGAGATCAAGGCGGCGCTCGCGAGCAAACCGAACGCGACGGTCTACAGCTACCCGGGTCAGAACCACGCCTTTTCGCGACACAATGGAAGACACTATAACGCTGCGGCAGCGGCGCTTGCACACAATCGGACATACGAGTTCCTGCACCAAAAACTGCAGTAAGCCTCGACCGCTTCGGTCGCCAAATCGTGATCGGGGCGGCTTCTCCGTCTGCTGACACGGCGTTGTCAGTTGGCGGGCCCCAACAATACTCACTCTGGCCAAGCTTACCATGCCGCTGTCGTCAAGTCTTATAGCGGTCATCAGCCTAGCGCTCCAGGGCGCCGCCGTCCTAATGGGCGGTATCAGCGCTTACTACATCTGGCGTCAACTGACAGAGGTAGCGCTGTCAGGACAGGCAAACGTGAGCGAGCGGCTGGCCTCGCAGAGCTTCGAAATCTTGAAATGCATCGCCGATGATCCACGGCTCTATGAGTATTTCAATGAGAACAAGCCGCTCTCGGAGGACAGTCCGGAACGGGCCAAAGTGCTTTGTTGCGCCGAAATAGTGACCAATTTCCTGGAACACATTGTTCTCCAACGCCCTAGCCTGCCAAGGGCATCAAAAGAAGCGTGGATGCTCTACGTGCGCGATCATTACTTTGCGAGCATTGTTGTGAGGGAATTCGTGGGTCGGCATCGCGAGTGGTACGCGGATATATTTCTAGAGTTTATCGATCCGGATCAGACCGGCGCCTCAAGTCGCGACGAGCCTTCGACCAGACGGATGCCATGTTCCTCTGCGCACGCAATATCTGGTCACGACAGGAGCGGCTTCGGCCCGTAAAGAAATTGTGATTTCCTCCTCGGTAAGAAAGCGTTCGTTTACGGACAGGGCGAAATGCCCTGTCCACAAATTACCTTGACGGATTTCCGAACATAGCGAACATTTCGGACGGCCTATTGGGACGAAAAATGCCCATGCCACGCGCCTTCGCCTATGTCCGTGTCTCCACGACCGGGCAAACCACCGAGAACCAAGTTCAGGAGATCGAAGCTGCCGGTTTCCAAGTCGAAACCCGGCGGATCATCGCTGAGGCGGTCTCCGGAAGTACCGCCATTGCGCAGCGCCGGGGGCTTCTCCCGGCTCCTGGAGAAGCTGGAGTCCGGGGATGTTTTGATCGTCACCAAACTTGATCGCCTCGGCCGTGACGCGATTGACGTCAGCGCCACAGTCAAGATGTTGGCCGAAATACAGGTGCGGGTCTATTGCCTCGCGCTCGGTGGAGCCGATCTCACCAGTTCAGCCGGCAAGATGACAATGAACGTGCTCGATGCCGTCGCACAATTCGAGCGGGATTTGCTGATCGAACGGACGCAATCCAGCCTTAAGCGCGTCAAGTCGGAAGGCTGGGCGCTCGGGCGCCCGTTTGCCCTGACCGAAAAACAGAAGTAGGACGTGCGCGACGACCTGGCGACCGGAATGAGCATCTCGGCGATTGCCAGGAAGCTCCAAACCGGCCGGCAGCCAATCATGCGTGTGCGGGACGAAGGTTCACGCTCCATAGGGCCTCAGGTGTAGGATTACGAAGGCACTCTTGTTCCACCCGCCACAATGAAACGGCAGCGCCATTATTAGTTGCCAAAAGCGTGACTGGACTGGACTGTGTCTTGGAGGCGGCCCGTCACTTTTCAACGGGTTCGGTCATTGATGATCGCTTTCGAAGGTGGGCATGATGTTGTTGCGGAGTAGACTAGCAGCGGACAGGCTCTATTGATCACGATCAAAGCTGTGCACACGGGCGCTCTTCACGCGCGTTAGGTTCGCGGGTTAGCACCGCTGGAGACACCGCGGCGCTTATTCCGCTTAACTCGGCAGGTATTCTCGGCTCCAGCTTTCGCTGACGACACCCGCCGCCACCAGACTGTCGATGCTGGCGTCGTCGTAGCCCAGCGTTTGCAGGACGCGCCGGGTCGACGCACCGTATTTCTCGGCGGACGCTAATTGGCTGACCTTGCCGACAAGCGGTCTGACCGCGAGGGGGTCGAGAAGGGTCACCGCGTGGCCGCTCGGGTGGTCTGCATAACGCGAGAACGCATAGCTGCCGCGGTCGGTGCCCGGAGAGCCATCGGCGGGACGGCAATTGCCGGCACGAAGGGACTCGATGTCGTCGCAGATCACCGCGCCGATATCCGCCGCCCGCAGGCGAGCCGTCCAGGTTGCGGCGTCTTCCCCGCCGAAAGCGCGTGCGAGGAAGTCTTCTCTCTCCCCCGGGTCCAGCGCGACGAGATCCTTCAACCCTTCCACCATGAGAAAGCGCGGCAGGTCCCGCTCGGATGCGCCGAGCAGTAACCATCTATCCGCGGCCTTGTAGAGATGATTGAGGGCATCCGTCCCCATTGCCGCCCGTCCCGCCGGCTCGTTGAAGGGGCTGCGCCCGATATAGTCGTAGCAGAACGGCATCTGAGCCAGTCCGCTGAGGGCTGAAAGGGAGGTGCGCGGGCGGCCGATCCGGCCGATACGCCGTTTCTGGAAGAGGGCGGCCCCGATGCCGAGTGCTGCCCCAAAGCCGCACATGACGTCGATGGTGCCGACATGGGCATGCTCCTCGGGCGTTTCCATGCCGCCGCCGAAGCGCAGCATGATACCGGTGGCGGCCTGCACGAGATCGTCATAGCCCAGATAGTCGGTGCGGGGGCCGCGCCGCACGCCGCCAAAGCAATCGAGCTGGCAGAAGATCGCGTTCGGGTTGAGCGTACGCAAGCCCTCGGCGTCGAGGCCCATGCTCTTCACCTGGCGGTCGGTGGCATTCCAGACGACGACGTCGACCGAGCGGACCAGCTCTTCGAACAAGGTGCGTCCCTCGGGGGACCGGATGTCGGCGAGCAGCGATTGCTTGCCGCGCATATGCGTCATGCCGAAGATCACCGTGTTCCAGCAATCGTAGAGGGGGGAAGCCGGGTCGATCTTGATCACCTCGGCCCCGAAGCGGGCAAGATAGGCCGCCGAGTGCGGGCCGGCGATGACGTTGCAAAGGTCGAGGACGCGAACGCCGTCGAGCCAGCCTTTTCGTTCGGACCGCGGCGCTTCGCGGACAGCCGGGGAATCAGGCCGTGCGGAGAGAAAGTCCAGCGCCTCCTCGAAGCTCACGGCCTTGCGCGGGGCCGGTGTGAGCATCGCCTCGCCGCTCTCCTGCAGCCAGGCCATCGCTCCGGGCTGGATCATGCGGCCATAGACGGGATCCTCGACTTCCACCATCAGCCCAGCGCTCTCGGCATGGTCGTCGCTGATCCACTCCTGCAGCCAGCGCTGCGGCGCACCGGGAAATTGCCCCTTGCCGAAGATGCGTTCCCATTCCTTCGCGGTGCGGGTGAGGAAGATCTCTTTCATGCGGGCCGCGATCCTGTCGGCCCAATGCTTGGGCAGGGGATAGACGCCGAGCGAGACGTCCGAGGACCATTCCGACACGGGCAGATAGGTGTCCGGTTCTTCGGAAAGGCCTTCCGAAACCAGCTCGTCATACAGGCCCAGCGTCTGCAGGCAGCGTTTGGCGTGATACCTGTGGCTGGGGCAGACCACGTAGAAACTGCGTCCGTCCTTGCACATGTAGCTGCGATAGAAGGGATCGAGGAAATCCTGCAGCGCTTCATAGGTAACGTTCATCGGCAGGCCCTCGCCCTGCCGCCGCTCGATTTCGCGCTCGCGCTGCGTTTGGTAGCGCAGGGGGTAGTTCTCGATCCGGATCGAATTGTAGCTGAGGCCCTCCATCACGGCGCTGGCGAGAGGCACCTCGATCTGGTCGCCAGCGCCGGTCATCTCGCGCGCCTGCAGCGCCAGCACGGCCGCGGAAGCGGCCAGCATGGTCCCGTAGGCGGAAGCCAGCGGTAGCGGCGAGAAGCAGGGGTTGATGCCCATCAACACCCGGTTGAGCCCCATGTCGGTGAAGACGCCGGAGGACGCGGCGACGACGGATTCGAAGGCGCGCCATTCGCGGCGCAGTTCGTCATTGGAGGCAAAGCCGGGGATCGAAACGGTGATGAGTTCGGGGCGCACCTGGCGCAGCACCTCGAAATCAAGGCCGAGACGAGCCATCACGCCCGGGCGGAAGTTCTCGATCACGATATCGGCCTGGGTGACGAGCTCTCGGGCCTTCGCCAGGCCCTCCGGGGTCTTCAGGTCCAGACGGAGCGTGAGCTTGTTGCGATTGAGCGTCGCATTGGCCGGGCTGTCCCAGAGCGGGCCGGCCGGCGGATCGATATGGACGACGCTGGCGCCGAGATCGCCCAGGATCATCGCCACGGCGGGCCCGGCGATGTACTGCCCGAAATCGACAACCGTGACACCGCAGAGCGGAAGGACTGAACGTTGCATGATGGCTTCTTCGCTTGTTCGAGGGAGGATCAGGCGCAAGCATCCTGCCGGATCAGGCGCGCGGCCTTCTCGGCGATCATCAGGGTCGGCGAATTGGTGTTGCCGCTGGTGATCGCCGGCATGATGCTCGCATCGACCACGCGCAATCCGTCCACCCCGCGGACGCGCAAGCGGCTGTCGACCACCGCCAACCGATCGTCATCGCGTCCCATTTTGGCGGTACCGACCGGGTGGAAGATGGTGTTGGCGATGTCGCCGGCGAGCTTGGCCAGTTCCTCGTCGGTCTGGAACTCGACGCCCGGCTTCCATTCCACCGGCTTGTAGGGGGCCAGCGCCGGCTGGCTCGCCACACGACGGACATGACGCAGGCTGTCGGCGGCGACCTTGCGGTCCTCGGCCGTGGAGAGATAGCAGGGCGCGATCGCCGGTGCGTCCGCCGCCCGGCTGGAGCGGATGCGCACGCTGCCCCGGCTGGTCGGATTGAGATTGCACACGCTCGCCGTAAAGGCCGGAAAGTCGTGCAGCGGCTCGCCGAAGGCGTTCAGGCTGAGCGGCTGCACGTGATATTCCAGATTGGCATGGGTGCGGCCGGGATCGGAGCGGCTGAAGGCGCCGAGCTGGGAGGGCGCCATGCTCATCGGCCCGCTGCGCCGGATGAGATATTGGAGGCCGATGCCCATCTTGCCGACAAGGCTGTTCGCCAGGGTGTTGAGCGTGCGAGCGCCCTCGATCTTGAACACCGCCCGGATCTGCAGGTGGTCCTGCAGGTTCTCGCCCACGCCCGGCAACTCGTGCACGACCTCGATGCCGTACGACCGCAGCAGGCCGGCCGGGCCGATGCCGGAGAGCTGCAGGAGCTGGGGAGAGCCGATGGCACCGGCCGAGAGAACCACCTCGCGCCGGGCCTCGACCTCGACCAGTCCTCCGCCGCGCCGCAACACCACGCCGGTGCAGCGGCGGCGGCCGTCACCCCCGGCGGCGAAGGTGAGGCGCTCGACCTCGGCCTGTGTCCATACGCTGAGATTGGCGCGCCCGCGGGCGGGCCGCAGGAAAGCCTTGGCGGTGTTCCAGCGCCAGCCGGCCCGCTGGTTGACGTCGAAATAGCCGACGCCCTCATTGTCGCCGGTGTTGAAATCCTCGCTGCGGGGCACCCCGGCCTGCACCGCCGCCGCCGCAAAGGCGTCCAGGATGTCCCAGCGCAGGCGCTGCTTCTCGATGCGCCATTCGCCGCCATGGCCGTGCAGGTCGGAAAAGCGGCTGTTGTCGCCGGTGGCGGGATTGGCACCGCCGTCGAGGCGGTAATGGTCCTCATGGGCCTTGAAATCCGGCAGGCTGTTGGCCCAGCTCCACGCCTCGTCCCCGGTCGCGGCCGCCCAGCCGTCATAGTCGCGCGCCTGGCCGCGCATATAGATCATGCCGTTGATCGAAGAGCAGCCGCCCAGCGTCTTGCCGCGCGGATAGCGCAGCGACCGCCCGTTCAGGCCCGGCTCGGCTTCCGTCTGGTAGAGCCAGTCCGTGCGGGGATTGCCGATACAATAGAGGTAGCCGACCGGAATGTGGATCCAGGGATAATTGTCCGCCCGCCCCGCCTCCAGCAGCAGTACTCGGCGCGAGGGATCGGCGGAGAGACGATTGGCCAGCAGGCAGCCGGCCGTGCCGGCGCCGACAATGATGTAATCAACGATTTCACGATTGGCCACGATGCCGCCCCGCGTAAGGAGGGCTGGTGCCGTACCAAAAGCCCTCATCGATCCGAACAATGCTTAGTCTCTCCATTAACGTTGAAATATCTCGCCTGAACAGGCAGAAAAGTCTCATCTCATCATTAGATTTTTCAATATAGGAATATGCGGAACAGGAGCCTGCGATGCGTGATCTGCCTCCCCTGAAAGCGCTGCGCGCCTTCGAAGCCTGCGTTCGCCTCGGCAGTTTCACGCGTGCCGCCCAGGAACTGAATGTCGGGCAGCCGGCGATCAGCCATCAGATCCAGACGCTAGAGCAGGATATCGGCAGCGCGCTGTTCGAACGGCGGGGCGCGCGAACCGTGCCCACGAGCGAGGCGCTCGGCTATCACCGTCGCATCGCCGGCGCCCTGTCAGACATGGCGCAGGCCACGGTCGAGATGCGGCGCAATGCGCGTCGGACGGCGCTGGCCCTGTCAACCTATCCCGGCCTTGCCATGTTCTGGCTGATGCCCAGACTCGCGGTTCTGCGCCAAACAGAGCCTCAGCTTATTGTCCGTGTCACCACGGCCGAGCGAGACGAGGACATGCGGATCGAGGATGCCGACTGTGCCATTCTGTTCGGCGACGGCCACTGGCCCGGCTTCGAAAGCCGCCTGTTGGTCAGGGAGGAGGTGGTGCCGGTCGCGGCACCGGCAATGGCAGCCCGCGTCAGGGAGCATTCCCGTGCAAGTCTGCTCGAGCAGGGCCCGCTGATCCACCTCGGGGATCAAAGCCATCGCTGGTTTACCTGGCAGGATTGGCGCGACCGGCGCGCGCCGGACGCCGGGCGGATCGATGCCAGCGTTCATGTCACCAATCATGCGATTGCCATCCATCAGTCGCTGATGGGCGCGGGCATTGCGCTCGGCTGGCGCGGCGTGGTCGAAGACCTGCTTGCCAACGGGCTGCTTGTAACCCTCGACACGGAGCCCCTGCGGTCGAAGCGCGGCTACTACCTGGTGGCGCGGCACAAGATCATGGCTTCCGCCGTTGGGCGCTCCCTAATCCAGGCTCTCTCCGCCCTGGAACCTCGTTGAGGTGGCTCTCGTACTCGACGAGGCACTCAGACCTCAATTATGTGCTTACGAGACGAAGGTTCATACTCCGCACGGTCTTAGCGCAGGATTTTAAACCGCTCTTGTTCTACCCCCAAACACGCCATCATCCCGCAGCAGCAATTCGCTTATACGACGGGAAAGAATGCCTCCGATATAACCCTGGTGATCGATGCCATGGACTTACTGCACAGCGGCCGCTTCGACGGCTTCTGCCTGGTGTCGTCGGACAGTGATTTCACGCGGCTCGCCGCGCGTATCCGGGAGCAGGGAGTGGACGTGTTCGGGTTCGGCGAGCAAAAGACGCCGGAGAGCTTTCGGCAGGCGTGCCGGCGGTTCGTCTACACCGAAAACCTGCTCCCCGGGGCGGGCAGGGACGAACAAGGCACCACATCGACGGACAAGCCTTTGCAGCCGGCGAGCGCCGCTGTGCCGCTGATCAAGAAGGTGCTGGCGCAGGAGGACACCGAGGACGGCTGGGTCAATCTTGGCACCGTCGGCAAACAGTTGCTGAACCTTGCGCCGAACTTTGACTCGCGCACCTTCGGGTTCCGCAAGCTCAGCGATCTGATCCGCAAAACAAACCAGTTCGAAGTTCAGCAGGCCGAGGGCGGTCCCGTGCGCATTCGGGTGAAACAAAGAGGCAAAAAGTAGCGTCAGTCGCCAGCAAGGTCGCTGGGCTTGCGCGGCGTCGGAACGTTACGTCGACGCTCAGGAGGATTTTTCAACTTTGTAGGGAACGCAGAAGCCTCTAGCTGTGCTCCGCGCGAGACCAGTCCGCCGCTGGGGCGGTTGGGGGCAAGTCGTGCCGCCTGGCGCATGGCTCGTTCGGTGAGGTGCATAGAGAGGGCCCGGTTCCGCCCTTGGGATTCCTTCATAAAGGCCTCGTCGACCGGGTGATGAACATCCTTCGGCCGCTATTCGCGGCCGTGCTCCGCGACATCGAACATGAAGACGCCGTCGAGGCTGCGCGGCCGTTCGAGCACTTGGGGATGCCTCAGCGTGCGGACGGTGTCGTAATAGCCTGCCCGCCAGTGATCCTCCATGCTTCGGCGCGAGAACTCGTAGTCTTTGGAGTCGCCTTCATACTCTTTCGATCGATAAATGAGTTGGATAAGATTCCAGGTCTTGGGCTGGGACGCTGCGCGCAAAATCTCCACTTCGGAACTCGCCGCCAATTCCTCCGGCAATTTCTCGATGAGTCTCGAGAGGGCGTTCCGCAAAACCTGTATTTCCCGGAAGCGATCGGATTCGGCGCGGGTCCGGCTTGAATATTGGATTTCTTTCAGCCGCGTCGGAACTTGCGCCATATTGCGCGGCAGCTCGCCGCTAGACGACCAGAGATCGACCTGGAATGCGAGTGTATCGCGTTCCGGTTGGTTTTCGACCACCCAACGCAGCGGTGTGTTCGAGATCAGGCCGCCATCCCAGTAGTGCTCGCCGTCGATCTCGATCGCGGGAAATCCGGGTGGCAGCGCACCGCTCGCCATCACATGCTCAGGGCGGATTCGGTGCGTCGTGGAGTCGAAATTGACGAAGTTACCCGTGTGCACATTGACGGCACCAACACTCAAGCGCATGTCATCACCGTTGATGCGGTCGAAATCGACGAGCCGCTCCAACGTTGTTCTGAGCGGGCGCGTGTCGTAATAACTCGTGGCCTCAATCGAGCCATGTGGCCATAACCAAGAGATCATCGGGCGCGGCTCGAAGAACCCTGATGCGCCCATAGACAAGGCTTGGCCCGCGCTCCACCGGTTGAGCATGGCGCGAGCAGCGTCGCCCTTGAGCAGCGCCGTGAGATCGGTATCATATCCCAGCGGCCCGGGCGAGGTGACGAGTTCCCAGAATTGCCTAAGTTTCGCGACGCGCTCATGAGGCGGATTGCCGGCAATAATGGCGGCGTTTATGGCCCCGATTGAAATGCCGGCGGTCCAGTCGGGGTGGAGTCCCGCCTCGACAAGGGCTTCATAGACGCCTCCCTGATAGGCGCCTAGCGCGCCGCCGCCTTGTAGCAACAAGGCAATGCATTCGAAGGGCAGGCGTCTCATGGGCCGTTGCGTCAACCTAAGTGGGCGGTGCTTCTCGAGCTGAACATCGTCAAGCATGATGAACTCCTATCATTGTCTCTCTATGCCAAATACCAGTCGGCAGCGTGAATTGTCGTTGGATTCCCTATCGCACTTTCCGAGATATGCGGCTTGAATGCGCGTCGGCTTCGAGCCAAGCGCGCTCGACTCACATCACAGTTCGACGCACGTTGTCCAAGTCCGCTCTGCCGACGAGGCTGAATTCCAGAAGCGGATCGGGATCGAGTCTCTTGGCCAAGGCCTCTGTCGCGAGTTGCCGGAGCTCGATGCTCGGTTTCAGAGAAATTTCGACAATGGTGCTAACAACCGCCTCTGCCGTGGCAACAACGTTGGGCGAAGCAAAGAACCGCATGCGGTTAATAAGTCCGACCAGGTGTTGCTCATCGCCCGTCAGCTCGATCCCGTCACGTGTGTAGGCGCGCAAAAGCAAATTCGACGCGTGGAACACGAAATCGGCATAGACTGTCTCCCTTTTCGCAACCTCAGCAGCAACGCGCTGAAGACGGTCTTGGCTGCGTTGCGTGTAGATGGCGGCGATGAGCGAGGTGCCACCGCCGATGAGAGCACCGACGAGCGCCGAGACCGGACTCAAAAGGGCTGGATCGATATTCATGTCGCTTCCACCGCGCTTCCTGGCGAAAAATCCGCATTGACTTGCTGAAGCGCTTCGGGGTGGACCTGTGGATCAGGTCGCTTGATCCGGAACCAGGTTATGTAGAGCGCCGGAAGGAAGACGAGGGTCAGAAGCGTCGCAACCGCGAGGCCGCCCATGATCGCATAAGCCATCGGTCCCCAAAAAATAGTCGGAGCGATCGGGATCATCCCGAGAATGGCCGCAGCTGCCGTCAGCAAGATCGGGCGGAACCGACGGGTTGTCGCTTCAACCACTGCGTCCCATGGATGGCGCCCATGGGTTTTCTCCTTTTCGATTTGATCGATCAGGATCACCGAATTGCGTGCGATCATGCCTGTGAGTGCCAGCACGCCAAGCAGCGCCACGAACCCTAAGGGCTTGTCGGACAATAGAAGCGCCGCAACCACCCCAATGATCCCGAGAGGAGCCACGCTGAGCACTAGGAACAGGCGATTGAACCCCTGGAGTTGAAGCATCAATACCGTGAGCATGAGGATGAGCATCAGCGGCATAACGACGATGACCGACGTCTGCGCCTTGTTGCTTTCCTCAACGCTCCCGCCAACGTCGATATGATAGCCACTCGGCAGGCTGGCGCGCAGCTGCGCGATCTTCGGTTCCAAATCCTGCACTACGGTCGCAGCCTGAATCCCCGGCATGAGATCCGCCTGCACGGTGACGGTGGGGCGCCGGTCACGCTGCCAAACGATGGGATATTCCTGGCCGTAATCAACCGAGGCAATTTGGCTCAAAGGAATGGTCCGCCCGTTCGGCAGCGGCACTTGAAGCGTCCGAATAGTCGTTAGCGACATACGCTGCTCCGCCGAAGCCCGCGCCAACACGTCAACAAGATAGATGCCGCTACGCACTTGGGTGGCAGTCGTGCCGGACATGACAGTGTTGAGCGCCTGGGCTAGATCCTGCGAGCTCAGTCCGAGAAGGCGAACTTGATCCTGGTCCACCCGGATTCTGACGGTCCGCGCCGGATCCATCCAGTTGTAGTTAACATTTTTCGCGTCGGGGTTGGACCCGACCAACTGTGCCACCTTGAACGCGATCGTACGCACTTCGTCCGCTTGTGGTCCCTCCACCCGATATTGGATCGGCCATCCGACGGGCGGTCCAAGTTCAAGCGGATAGACACGCCCTACGACATTGGGGAACTCATCCGCCAGCGCCTTTTCCAGCCTGGATTTCACGCGCTCGCGCTGCTCAAGCCCCTTGGTGACGATCACCGCCTGGGCGAATGAGTCGTTTGGCAATTGAACATTGAGTGGTAGGTAGAACCGGACGGACCCCTGGCCGATATTCGTGCTCCAATGGTCGATGTCTTTGTCGCCCGTCAAAATCTTGTCGAAGCGGGCCGAAAGGTTGCGGGTTGCATAGATCGACGCATTTTCCGGGAGCTGCAAATCCACGAGCAATTCGGGCCGGTCAGATGACGGGAAAAACTGTTGCGGAACGAGACGCATGCCATAGAGGGCCGCGCCAAAGAGGCTGAGCGTGATGAGCAGCGTCATCCAACGCGCACGCATAGCAAGGACCAGCAAGGCGCGGAACCTGCGCATGATCGGGCCTGGTTCTTCGGAGTGCGTCACTTTGGGCTTCTTAAGAATCCAAGTGCCCAGCAATGGCGCAAAGATGACCGCAACGATCCAAGACGCGAGCAAGGCGATGGCCACCACAGCGAAAATCGAAAACGTGTACTCGCCTGCGCCGCTGCGCGCGAAACCGATGGGCACGAAGCCTGTAACCGTAACGAGCGTGCCGGTGAGCATCGGAAACGCTGTGGATGTATAGGCAAAGGTCGCGGCATGCTCTTTGTCATCACCTTGCTCCAGCCTTGTAACCATGGTCTCGACGGTGATCATGGCATCATCGACTAAAAGGCCGAGAGCGATGATAAGCGCGCCGAGCGAGATGCGCTGAAGGTCAATGCCAACCAAACTCATTACGACGAAAACTGCCGCAAGAACGAGGGGAATTGACAAGGCGACTACGGCGCCAGCGCGCAGGCCAAGGCTGACCAAACTCACGCAAAGAACGATGGCAACCGCCTCCCAAAGAGCCTCCATGAAATCGGCGACCGCATTTGCGACCGTCACAGGTTGATTGGCAATGAGTGTGGGCTCGATCCCGACGGGGAGATTTGCGGTAATATCCGTCATGGTCTTTGCAACATTGTGGCCGAGGGCCAAGATGTCGCCGCCCTTACTCATGGCAATCGCCAGCCCAATCGCGTCGCGTCCGTTGACGCGGAACATCGGTTGAGCGGGGTCAGCAGGGCCACGCGTCACATGGGCGATGTCACCTAGGCGAATGATGCGGCCATTCGCGACAAAATTAACGCTGAGAATGTCCTGCTCGGAGCGGAACGCGCCAGACACACGCACGAGAATCTTCTCATCGTCCGTTTGCACCACACCAGCGGGCGTCACCGAGTTTTGGGCCTGCAAAGCAGCCAGCAGAGCCGAACGCTGAATGCCTAAGCCCGCCAATTGCTCAGTCGAGAATTCCACATAGATGCGTTCGTCCTGGGCCCCGAGAACATCGATTTTCGAAATATTTGGCAATTGCAGCAGCCGCTTGCGGACGTCTTCCACATAGTCTTTCAGCTCGCGGTGGGTGAATCCGTCCGCAGTGAAGCCGTAGACGATGCCATAGGTATCGCCGAACTCGTCATTGAAGCCTGGGCCGATGATCCCACTTGGCAGTGTGCCGCGGATATCGCCAACCTTCTTGCGCACCTGATACCAGATGTCCGGGACTTGAGCCGAGGGCGTTGAGTCCTTCAAGTTGACAAAAATGGTGGCCTTGCCCGGAGACGTATAACTCTTCACATAATCCAGGCTGGGCGTTTCCTGAAGCTTGCGCTCCACACGATCTGTGATCTGCTCCAGCATATCGCTGACCGTTGCTCCCGGCCATTCGACCTGCACAACCATCGTCTTAATGGTGAAGTCCGGGTCCTCGCTCCGCCCGAGCCGGAAATAAGATCCGATGCCCGCGATCGCGATGATCAGCATGAAATAGGTGACGAGGGAGCGATGCCGGATTGCCCAATCGGAGAGGTTGAAGTTCGTCATTGGTTGTCTCCCAACAGGCGAACCTTTTGGCCAGGGAACAAAGTCTGAATGCCAGCTGTGACGACGAATTCACCATTCTCCAGCCCCTGCGAAATGACGAGGGAAGCCGGATCGTAGCGTAGAACCACCACATTACGCAGAGACACTGTCTGGCTTTTCGGATCGACCACCCAAACTGCCGGGTGTCCATTGGCCTCGGTAAGAGCACTCGCCGGCACTTCCACGCCGGCTGGCGCGGATAATTTTATGCGGCCCGTCACGGTTGCGCCCAAGCGCAGGGTTTCTGGCGGGTTCGCGATGCCAACCTTGATCTGGAATGTCCGGGTCGCCGCATCAGCCTCAGGCGCAACCTCCCGCACACGACCGGTCGCTCTCACTTGCGGGTCCTGCGTCAGCGCGATCTCGACGGCGGGATCGCGCGGCCCGGTCCGAATGAGCTCTTCAGGTACGTCGAACACGGCATCGAGTCCGCCTTGGCGCGCGACTTGAACAACCATTTGCCCTGCATGGACGACTTCGCCGGGTTCGGCACCAACAGCTGTCACCGAACCGGGAGCATCAGCCGACAGAACGGCGTAACCTAATTGATCCCGTGCGTTATTCTCCTGTGCCTGCGCCGAGTCGACTTGCGCCTGGGTGCTGGAAAGGCTTTCTTGGGCTGCCTCGAATTGAGCATGGGACGCCCATTCATCCTTCACGCCCTGCTGCACACGTGCAAAATTGAGCCGCGCTTGGGTCAGTTGCGCATTGGCCGACGTGAGAGTCGCTTGCGCCGAACGCAGCGCATTTTCCTGGTTCTCGGGATCAAGCTTGGCGACGATCTGACCAACTGTCAGCACATCGCCGACATGCACCGGTCGCTCGATCATGCGACCATCAAGGCGAAAGGCGAGGCTGACTTGATCCTTTGCGCGAATCTGCCCGATCAGCGAGACGGTCTCGCCTTCGGCACGCCGTTCGATCGTCACTGTACGGACCGGTCGCGCTTCAGGCGGCGAAGGTTGATCCTCGTGACAGCCTGTGAGGGATATGGCGAGCAGGCCGACGGCTGTAATCTTGCGTTTAATCATAGGAATCGTACCCCTAGGGCATAAGAGCGATCGGCGAGGCGATCGCCCCTTGCTCCGAATTACATCCTGTAGTATAACTAATTGCACTAAAGAGTGCAAGTGGAGTTTTTATGGCAATTCACAGCGGTTCAACCCAAATCGCCTCGACGACCCGGCGCAGCGGGTCACGAGAGGCCATAGTGGACGCGGCCCATCGCCTTTTCTTGGAACGCGGTTTCGGTGCGGTGAGGATGGACGAACTGGCGGAAGCCGCAGGCGTGGCACGGCGCACGCTCTACAATCAGTTCGCAAACAAGGAGGAGATTTTCCGGGAGATGCTCTTGCGGGTGTCACGCCAGCTTGAGACCGCTTTCCCACCCGGGGTCGAGACTCAGGGTGGCGTTGAAGAGGTTCTGCGCCTCATCGCGCGTGTGATCTTGGATTTACATAAGAGTCCGGAATATCTCGGGTTCCTCCGCATGGTTGTTGCGGACTCGCGTCAATTTCCCTGGATTGCCGAAGAGTTGGCGGTCGTTATGAACCCTCAAACGGAGCGACTTGTGCGCTTTCTCGCCCATCTGACATCCTTGGGTGTCCTAAACTGCCGTAACCCGACCTTAGCAGCCCATCAATTCATGGGAGCCCTGAACGATCTGTCTTTATGGCCCTGGATGCTCGGTCGCCCCCGACTCCCCGTTCCGGACGACGAGGTGATCGAAGCGACGGTCCAGATGTTCCTGAAGTATTACCAGTCGGCCCCGATCAAGGAATCGCGATCGTGATAGTACGACATGATCTCGGAGGCTTTTTTTGCTGGGCGCCGGCTCGCCGAGCCTAGGTGGGCCCGGGCAAGCGAGCAATTGCGCTCGAACTCGTAGTGCTCGGTCCGTTCGGGACCCACCATCAGCATCGGCTACAAGAGTGCCTCAAGGGGACTCTACTTCTTCTTAGTCCACTGGATCTCGGCAGTGACTAGGCGATCAGGCCGTGGCTTGCGTGCGAGTACGCGGATCATGAAGTCAAGCGGAGCTGCTTGTGGTGTTTGCTGTGAGGTAGTTGAACGGGATGAGGAAAATTCCGTCGCTGCCGCGTCCAAAAGGGTTCCGTCACCCGCGAAACGGTCCGGCTTTGGGTCAACCGGTTCGGAGGCCATTTTGTGGCTTGCCTTCGCCGGGACAGACCCCGGCCGCGGGACAAGTGGCGGATGGACGCGGTCGTCATCCACATCAACGGCGAAGCCTGCTGGCCGTGGCGGGCCATGGACGCCGATGGCGATGTACTGGATATCCTGGTCCAGAAGCGGCGCAACGCCAAGGCCGCCCGTTGCTTTTTCCGACGCCTCGTCCAGCAGTACGCCTGGGCTCGGGTTCTGGTGACGGACAAGCTGTGCAGTTATGGCGTTGCCGCCAGGACGGTGACGCCGGAATCTGAGCACCTTTGCATTACATCTGAAACTGCATTCCGCTTTCGATGCATTTCATCTGAGATTCGTAAACCGGTCGATCGACCGCCGACACCGACCGTGGCGCTTCTTGTAAGGGCAGGAGACATCAGGCTTTTCAGGAACGGCGCGACATCCAAATTGAGACTCAAAGCCCGATCCGGTCTCATATGAAATGTCGAAATTGGGGTTGGCACGCGCGAGTCTCGCCATGAAGTACCAATCGACACTGCCCGTGTCCGGTGCGGCGACGTTCGGTCTTAGGGCATGAAGCGTTTTGTCGCCAGGGCTTGTGACGGCGGCAAAGCCGATCGGCCTCACTCGCTGCATACTGCATACTTTATGTTATGCGCGTCCTGGTGTATTCGTCCCGTTGGACTGTCAGTTTTCAGGGGACATTATGAGCGATACGGGAATGCTCGACACTGTCGTTCCGATGCAGCGGCGAAGCTTGCATGCCGAACTCGTGGAACGGTTGCGCGACATGGTCATCGAAGGCCAGCTACCTCCAGGAGCCCGTATCCACGAAGGTCAGGTATGTGCCGCGCTGGGGGTGTCGCGCACGCCACTGCGGGAAGCGCTCAAATATCTCGCGAGCGAAGGGCTGATCGATTTGGTGCCGGGGCGCGGCGCCATCGTGCACAAGCTTTCGGGCAAGGATGTGCGCGAGATGCTCGATGTGCTGACCGCGCTGGAAGTGCTGGGCGCCCGCCTCGCGTGCCGGGCAGGGAGCGATGCCGGCATCGCGCATATCCGGCACTTGCATGACGAGATGATGCGCTTCTATCGCGAGCAGAACCGGCTCGAATATTACAAGCTGAACCAGGCGATCCATTCCGGCATCGTCGCCCTGTCCGGCAACGCATATCTCGCCAACACGCACGAAACGATCCAACTGCGCCTCAAACGCATTCGGTTCATCGGCAATGAGGAGCGGGCTAAGTGGGAGGGCGCTGTCGCCGAACACGAGGAGATGATCCGCGCGCTGGAGGCGCGTGATGAGGCGCAGCTGGCGGCTGCCGTCCAGCGCCATCTGGAACGGACCTGGGAGCGCGTGGCGCCATTCGTGTGAGGTCCAAAGCGGGCAGAATTGCTTGATTGTCATCCTGCATACAGAATTCAGAATATTAAATGTTGCATGCTGGGCGCCGATTTGCCATAGTCCAGGGCGTTGTTGCTCATGGCGGCCCGGATGAATCAGTCTCTCCCCACAATTGCGCTCGCGATCGGCGATCCCGCCGGGATCAGTCCGGAACTCACGGCCAAGGTCATCGCCCTGCCAGAGGTGCGGAAGGCGGCTCGGTTTGTTCTTTTCGGCGACAAACGGGTTCTTGACGCCGGGGCACGGGTCGCTGGCATCGATCCTGATGTGGCGGTGGCTTCGACGGTCGAGGAGGCGTTGCGATCTCCTTATGACAAGCCGATCCTGGTCGATTTGGCGAATTGCGATCCGGCGACCGTCCGGGTCGGAGAAGTGAGCCGACAGGGTGGTGCGGCGGCGCTGCAGAATTTCAGGACGGCGATCGATCTGGCGCGAGCGGGGGCGGTCGATGCGATCTGTTTCACGCCCTTCAACAAGGCGGCGATGCGGCTGGCCCATCCGACCTATGCCGATGAAATCGTATTTCTCGACGAGATTCTTGGCACGCGCGGAACGGCGAGCGAATTCAACATTCTCGACAATGTCTGGAACGCCCGGGTGACGTCGCATGTGCCGCTGAAAGGCGTCGCTGAACTGATCACCAAGGCAGCCATTCTGCAATCGATCGAGCGGACGCATGGGTCCATGGTGCGTGCAGGCTTCACCGCGCCGCGCATCGCCGTGGCGGCCCTCAACCCGCATGCCGGAGATGGTGGCAATTTTGGCCGCGAGGAAATCGACGTCATCGGCCCGGCGGTAGAGGAGGCGAAGGCGAAGGGGTTTGCGGTCGAAGGCCCTTTTCCGTCCGATACGGTGTTCTTGCGGGCAAAGTCGGGTGCCTTCGATGCGGTCCTGACCATGTATCACGATCAGGGACAGATCGCGATGAAGCTGATGGGTTTTGACGTCGGCGTCACCCTGCTCGGCGGCTATCCGGTTCCGATCGCGACGCCGGCGCATGGCACGGCCTACGAAATCGCGGGCAAAGGCATCGCCAATGTCGGTGCCACCCGTCAGGCGCTCTTGCTTGCGGCCCGAATGGGTCGGCGTGAGGCAGGCAGCCGGTTCGAACCGTCCGGGGCGGAGATCAGGCCGCCGCAAACGCGCGCCAAGCAGGGTGTGTGACCAACACGATATGTGTGGCAAAGGGAGGGGCGACGTGATCCAGGGAAGTGATCGATTGGTGCGTCATGAAATGGACTCCTTCGGTCGTTCCGTTGCGGCGCCGCGAGGTGCCGCATGAATTATCATTTCGACTTCAGCTTTCTCTGGGACCCGGACACGGCCTACTGGCGTGATTTTCTTTGGGGCACCTGGCTCACCATCAAACTCACATTGGCGGGCATGGTCTGCGGCTTCCTGCTCGGAACGCTCTTCGCCATCGGCAGCACGCAAGGTGGCCGTTGGACGCAGCGGATCATCGCCGCCTATGTCGAGGTCGTGCGCAACACGCCCTTGCTGGTGCAAACGTTCTGGCTCTTCTTCGGCCTGACGGGCTTGGGCATCAGATTGACCGCTTTCGCCGCAGCCATCATCGCCCTGACTTTGAATATTTCAGCCTATACCGGCGAAATCATTCGGGCTGGTATCGAATCGATCCGCAAGGGGCAGATCGAGGCCGGCGAAAGTCTCGGTCTGTCGCGGACACAAGTGCTGCGCGATATCGTGTTGCCGCCCGCGATCGAACGGGTCGTGCCGGCTCTTGCCGGACAGTTCGTCCTGATGATGCTTGCGACCTCCATCATGGCGCAGATTTCGGCGGAAGAACTCATGGCCGCGGCAAGCCGGATTCAATCCGAGTCTTTCCGCGGCTTTGAGATCTATATCGTCGTTGCGGTGATCTATCTCGTTCTGACGGTTCTGCTGCGGCTTCTGTTCAATGTTTTGGCCTGGATCGCCTTTCCCCGGCGTCGTCGGCTCGGCACGCCGGTGTGAAGGAGAGGGTAAGGCATGACATTCTCGCTCTCGCATTTCCTCTATCTGCTGCAAGGAACCTTTTGGACGATTCTCTTGTCCATCTTCGGGTTCCTGGGCGGCGGCATCCTCGGCCTGACGATCGCGTTGATGCGCGTTTCGTCTGTTCGCTTTTTGCGGTGGATCGCGACCGGCTACATCGAGGTCCTACAAGGCATTCCGCTGCCGGTGCTGATGTTCCTGTCTTATTTCGGCCTGGGGATCACGGGCTTCGACGTGCCGGCGCTCGTCGCGGCAAGCCTCTCCATTGCCCTCAACGCGGCGGCTTTTCTGGGCGATATTTGGCGCGGCTGCATCGAGGCCGTGCCGAAGACGCAGTGGGAAGCCGCCGACAGTCTCACACTTTCGCCGTTCCGGCGCATGACCGACGTCATTCTCCCGCAGGCCGTGCGTCTTGCCATTCCGCCAACCATCGGCTTCAGCGTGCAGATCATCAAGAACACATCCTATGCTGTCGTGATCGGCTTCATCGAACTGACTCAGTCCGGCAAGATCATCAACAACGCTATCTTTGAACCCTTTGTCGTGTTCACGATCGTCGGTGCGATCTACTTCCTCCTCTGCTCGCCCCTGTCCCGGGCGAGCCGAAGGCTGGAAGGACGTTTGCGCGCACGGGGAGCCTGATGATGACGATGCACGTTTCCCAAGTGTCGCAGCAGCCGATTTCCTCCTCTGGCACAGCCGTGGTGCGCTTCATGGATGTGCACAAGAGCTTCGGTGCGGTCGAAGTGCTGAAAGGCATCAACTTCGATGTCGACCGCGGCGAGGTCGTGTGTCTGATCGGCCGGAGCGGATCGGGCAAGAGCACGGCGCTGCGCTGTGTCAACGGTCTCGAACCGATCAATTCGGGGACGATAGACGTCTGCGGCCATCGTCTCGGCGGCGGTAGTGCGCCCGATCTGCGAAATGTCCGCAAGGATGTGGGGATCGTCTTTCAAAGCTACAATCTGTTTCCCCACCTCACGGTCGAACAGAACATCACGCTCGCACCGCGGCGCACCAAGCGCATGCCGACGGACGAGGCGCGTGCGCTTGCCATGTCCGTGCTCAATCGGGTGGGCCTCGCCGAAAAAGCGCAAAGCTATCCCGAACAGCTTTCGGGCGGTCAGCAACAGCGCGTCGCCATTGCGCGCGCACTCGCGATGAAGCCCCAAGTCATGCTGTTCGACGAGGTGACCTCGGCGCTCGATCCCGAGCTTACGGGCGAGGTGCTGAAAGTCATGGAAGATCTCGCCCGCGGCGGCATGACGATGCTGGTCGTAACGCATGAGATGGCCTTTGCCAGCCGCGTCGCGAACAAGATCATTTTCATGCACCAGGGCCGAATTTGGGAAACCGGCGGGCGGGACCTGCTTGCCCGGCCGCAAACGCCTGAGCTCAAGCAATTCATTGGGACGGGGCTTTAGAAACAGGCAAATATAGATAGCTTCAGGAGGAAACCATGGTTCGAAAACTTGCGCTGGTGGCCGTGCTCTGCACCGTGTCGTGCTTGGGTGTGGCCCGGGCCGATACATTGAGCGAGATCAAGGAGCGGCACAAGCTCATGGTCGGCATCGATCTCGGATTACCGCCCTATGGGACGGTTGATTCGGCGATGCAGCCGACCGGTTCGGATGTCGAGGCGGCTCGCCTGCTTGCGGCTGATCTCGGCGTCGATCTCGATATCGTTCCGACGACCGGCGCGAACCGCATCCCCTTCCTGCAGACCCACAAGATCGATGTCGTGATGTCATCTTTTTCGGTCACGGAAGCTCGCAAGAAGGTGGTCGATTTCTCTCGTCCCTACGGAATGATCACCATCATTTGCGCCGCGCCGGCTGCCGTGAGCGTCGCGAGCGCCAAGGATCTTGAAGGCAAGACCGTGGCCGTGACGAGAGGCACCGGGGCCGATGCCGACGCGACCAAAATCGCCAAGGAGGACGACAAGATTTCGATTGCCCGGTTTGACGATGACGCAACGCTCATCACCGCGCTCTCCTCGGGTCAGCAGGACATTATGATTTCGGCACCGGCCCAGATGCGCGACATCAATCAGCGTGCACCCGACCGGAAGCTCGAGCAAAAATTCGTCATCCGGACGAATGGTTATGCGGTCGGCCTGCGCAAGGACGACAAGACTTTACTCGACGCCGTCAACGACTGGGTGGCCAAGGATCTCGCGGACGGGAAATTGCGGGCGGTGTACGCGAAATGGCATCAGGCCGAGCTTCCGGTCGAGATGCCGCTGGAATGATCTGAAAGTCTCGCGCAGGGCGATCCCGGATCTGCCGAAATTTCAGGTGTGATCGGGCGCTCCGCACGAATCCAAATTTCCGCCAACCACACTGACGCGGAAAACGCGGCGGCAGAGACGTGCTGCCCGCTGGCTCGCGCATGGGCCATGCCATGCGCCGATAGGGAGGAAAGCGATATGAAATTGCAAACGATACTTATGGTGTCGACGCTGCTCGTCGCAGGTCTGACGCATGTCCATGCGGAGGAGGCCAAGCAAACCGCTGCGATTGATCTCGGCGGTAATCCGCTGGATAATTTCGATATTGGCTGGGTCGACGGCAAGAGCGGCCGTTACTATCTCGCGGACCGCTCGAATGCAGCCGTCGATGTCATCGATACGGCGAAGAAGTCGTTCCTTTATCGCATTACAGGCTTCGCGGGAACGAAGAAGCCCGGATCGATCGGCGGACCGAATGGTTTGATGGTCGTTGCCGATACGCAGGAACTCTATGTCGGCGACGGCGACAGCACGTTGAAGATCTATGATCTCACCAAGAGCCCGCCGGCATTGGTCAAGACGATTCCCACGGGCGGGAAGTTCCGCGTCGACGAAATGGCTTATGATCCGCAGCATAAAGTCGTGATCGTCGCCAACGACAGCGACAAGCCCGCTTTTGATACGTTCATTTCCGCAGATCATGACCATGCCGTGCTTGGCAAACTTGAAATGCCGGATGCAAGCGATGGCATCGAGCAGCCGAGCTACGTGCCTTCCATCGGTAAATTCATCCAATCGGTTCCGATCTACAAGGAAGAGAAAACCGGCGGCATCGCCGTCATCGATCCGGTCAAGCGCACGCTCGACAAAATCATTCCGCTCGATCAATGCGAGCCGGCCGGATCGGCCCTCGGCCCGAACAGTGACGTGCTGATGGGATGCAAAGCGGGCGATTCCGCGCCCGACCTACCAGCGCACAGCGTCATCGTCGACGTCGCGAAAGAAAAAGCTGTAGCGACGGTTGAACAAATCGGCGGCAGTGACGAGGTCTGGTATAACCCGGGCAACAAAATGTATTTCCTCGCTGCGCGTGATTTCACTGGCGGTCCGATGCTTGGAGTGATCAATGCGACGACCCACGCGTGGGTTGCCAACGCGACGACCTATAAGAACTCGCATTCGGTGGCCGCCGATCCGACAAGTAACGACGTTTTCGTGCCCTTGTCCGCCGGTGCGAGCTGCAAGACGGGTTGCGTCGGCGTCTACGAAGTACATTGATCCTGAATCATCCACAGCACCGCAGGATGAATGATTGTGGACCGCGATCCGTGCGTCGCGGTCTTACTCAAGGGAATGGGAGCCTAAGAATTTATTGTGTTCCTCGCCTGCGTGCTCAAACCGGGCTGTAATGTTAACCCGATGTTGGGTGCAAATTGGATGGGTTTTGTTACTAAGATTTTGTTTATGTAGAGAGCAGGAAAATCTGTGGGGAGCTTCCGGTAATCCGAGCGAGAGAGGGTTGATAGACTTGTCGCAGGAGCCCTCTGCAGCCGACTTGACGGAGCATGCCTGACGAAGGGATCGGCTCATCGGATTTAGCCCGGGGTTCGATCCTGCAACTCACGGTCCGCCTGCCCTATGTGGGCCCGATGGTCTGGAGGCGTATCTTGGTGCCTGCGCTGTTCAGTCGACAAAGGGGCGAGTGGAGGGCCCGTCACGCAACCGAATTTTCGATGGGATTAACATGACTCGTAAACAGACCGTCGCATTTCTTGGAACGGGCCTCATGGGGCTGCACATGGCTCGCAATCTGTTGCGGGCCGGCTATCCCGTCGCCGCGTGGAACAGGACTCGGGCCAAAGCCGAGGAACTCTCGTCCGACGGCGCGCGCGTCGTCGATGCCGCTCCTGATGCCGTGCGCGACGCCGATTTCGTTATCTCGATGCTAGAGAACGGCGGGATCGTCGAGAAGGTTTTGTTCGACTCTGGTGTGGCCGACGCGGTCCAGCCCGGCAGCGTCGTCATCGACATGAGTTCGATCAAGCCGTCGGAGGCACAGGATCACGCGAGACGGCTGACCGACCGCGGTGTCGCCTATCTGGATGCGCCCGTCTCGGGCGGGACCACGGGCGCGGAGGCCGGCACTCTCGCGATCATGGCCGGCGGCGGGCCGGAGGTTTTCGACCGGGCGGAAACCGTTCTGAAAGCGATGGGCCGTCCGGTTCACATCGGTCCCTATGGGGCGGGGCAATTGGCCAAACTGGCGAACCAGGTGATCGTCGGCGCGACGATCGGCGCCGTCGCCGAAGCCTTCCTGCTTGCGGAAAGAGGCGGCGCGGATCCGGCTAGAGTGCGCGAGGCGCTGCGGGGCGGGTTCGCGGAGAGCCGGGTTCTCGATCTTCATGGACGGCGCATGGTGGAACGTGACTTCGTCACGCGGGGCCGCTCCGTCACGCATCTCAAGGATATCGACAATGCCCTTGATGCGGCAGCCCGGCTCGGCGTGAACGATACGCCGTTCACGAAGGCGACTGCGGATCTTTTTCGCGGATTGCTCGCGAATGCCTGCGATCTCGACCATTCCGCGCTTCTCGTCGAACTCGAACGCCGCAACGCTATCAAGAATTGAGGTACAGCTTCGTCGTCGATGGTATGATTGCGGTCCCGATGTGGATGGGTTCGTCTACTCCAAGGCGCTATTGCATGGGAGTTGGATGCTGGCCTCCAGTTCTTAGCGTTCGATAACCTGACCCGTGTGCCGCGGACCTGCGAAATCCCTCTCTCTAAATGCGCAAGGCAAATCTCGCCTGCCCGCTCGCCCACCGGCCGAGCCGCTGATTGATGTTTGACGAATATCCCAAACGCGAAACCTCGATGGTTTGTCGCGTCGAGGTCAGTCGCGACGCGTTGGGATGGTCAACGCAGCGCGTCTCGCAGCTACTGCCATCCAGTCACGCAACAGCCCTTGGTCGTCTCTCGAAAAGGAGGCACGCCGCTTGAGATCCTCCAGCGTGTCACCAGGATGACATCGTTCAAAATCTTCACGGATCAGCGTTTCGAGGAAAGCAGATTCCTCTTCACTCGTGGTGCAGAGACCGTAAGAGGAGGTGGTCGGCATCGCACACGCTCCAATTTTCCTGCTCTCCTTGTTCCACGATCTACTGGCGAACGCATGGACCGGGTGTCAGCGGTGGCGTCCAACCTGACCTCGGGAACCCCGCTTGTCGTGGTCGAGATCTATTGCTTTGCGGCACTAACAGCCCAGCACGGCGGCCAGCTTTCACAAAGGCCTTGCGCGCCTCGCGCGAATCGCGCCAACCATCTAATGCATCACGGCACACATGATAGGCGGCGCGATATGTTCTGCCGCGCGCCGATTCAGGCCATTTCTCGGATAGGCATTCGATTGCCTCCCATACGTTTGCAACCACACATTCGCGGCCGGACTTTAACGTCAGTCTGACCGGATCAGAAAAGCAGATGTTATTCATCGTACCGTGACTCCTGCTCGAGTACCAGATATTGAATGAAATTGTGTTTCATTGATCTCTCTCCATGCCGCCGTCTACCGTCCTGCACTTACCTCTGCCGCCTGCCGACCTACGAGCGATTTCAGGCCACTTGAAGGGGAAGCAGGTCGTCGGCCTCCGCGACGGAAACTTTGTTGTTGTCAGTGCATGTTCAGGACAAAATTGTCGAAAGACATGCCATGTCCGCGTCGACGGACGCGGACATGTTTCCTTCTCAGAAATCCATGCCGCCGCCAGGCATCGGCGGAGCCGGCACCTCTTTCTTCGGCTTTTCAGCCACCATAGCCTCGGTTGTCACTAGCAGACCGGCGACAGAAGCGGCATCTTGCAGGGCCGTGCGTACAACCTTGGCGGGGTCGATTACACCCTGCTTGTACAGGTCGCCAAACTCGCCGGTCTGGGCATTCCAGCCATAGGCGAAATCCGTCTTCTCGCGCAGTTTGCCAACGATGATCGAGGCTTCTGAACCAGCGTTCTCCGCAATCTGTCGAACCGGCGCTTCAATTGCGCGGCGCACGATATCGACGCCATATTTTTGATCGACATTCTCGGTTTGGATAGTGTCCAGTACTTTTGCCGCCCTAAGCAGAGCGACACCGCCACCAGGTAAGATACCTTCCTCCACGGCCGCACGCGTTGCGTGCATGGCGTCATCGACGCGGTCCTTGCGCTCCTTCACTTCGACCTCAGTCGAGCCGCCGACCCGGATAACTGCAACGCCGCCGGCGAGCTTCGCTAGACGCTCCTGCAGCTTCTCACGGTCATAGTCGGAAGTGGTATCCTCGATTTGCGCTTTGATCTGGCTGATGCGGCCCTCAATCTCGGTCCTTGAACCGGCCCCGTCGACGATAGTTGTGTTTTCTTTCTCGACGACGATCTTTTTGGCACGGCCGAGCATGTTGAGCGTGACATTTTCCAGCTTGATGCCAAGGTCGTCGCTGATGGCGGTACCGCCGGTAAGGATGGCGATGTCTTCCAGCATAGCTTTGCGACGATCGCCAAAGCCCGGCGCCTTGACCGCTGCGACCTTTAGGCCACCGCGAAGCTTGTTGACCACCAGCGTCGCCAGCGCCTCGCCCTCCACGTCTTCTGCGATAATGAGCAACGGCTTGCTCGATTGCACCGCCGCCTCGAGTATGGGCAGCATGGCCTGGAGATTGCCAAGTTTTTTCTCATGAATGAGTACATACGGCTCTTCGAGCTCGACACGCATCTTGTCAGGATTGGTGACAAAGTAGGGCGAAAGGTAGCCGCGATCGAATTGCATGCCCTCGACCACCTCAAGCTCAGTGTCCGCGGTCTTGGCCTCCTCAACCGTGATGACACCCTCGTTACCGACCTTCTGCATGGCATCGGCCAAGAAACGACCGATCTCGGTGTCGCCATTGGCCGAGATCGTGCCGATCTGGGCGATCTCGTCGTTGTTGGTCACCTTGCGTGCATTGCTCTTGAGCTCGGCGACGATCGCGTCGACTGCTTTGTCGATGCCCCGTTTGAGGTCCATCGGATTCATACCGGAGGCCACCGCCTTGGCGCCCTCTCGGACAATGGCTTGGGCGAGGACAGTCGCGGTGGTGGTGCCGTCGCCAGCAATGTCGCTGGTCTTCGAGGCCACCTCGCGCACCATCTGGGCGCCCATATTCTCGAACTTGTCTTCCAGTTCGATTTCCTTCGCCACCGTTACACCATCCTTGGTGATGCGCGGGGCACCGAACGATTTGTCCAGTACGACGTTACGCCCCTTCGGCCCAAGCGTAACTTTCACCGCATCGGCAAGAATGTTGACCCCACGCAACATGTGCTCACGCGCGTCAGCACGGAATTTGACGTCCTTGGCGACCATTCTTTTTCTCCTTCTCAGGTAGCTTCAATGGTTAGCGTCTAGGTGCTCAGGCTGCCTTCCGAGTCTCAGAGGCAGACTCGATCACGCCCATCACGTCGCTTTCTTTCATGATGAGCAGGTCCTCACCATGGAGTTTGATCTCTGTGCCTGACCATTTGCTGAACAGGATGCGGTCGCCGACTTTGACGTCGAGTTCAACTGGCTTACCCGCCTCGTCGCGTCCGCCGGGGCCGACGGCAACGACCTCGCCCTCCTGCGGCTTTTCCTTGGCGGTGTCGGGGATAATGATGCCACCGGCCGTCTTTTCTTCGGCTTCGATGCGGCGGACCAGGATGCGATCATGCAATGGACGGAACTTCATATCGGTCTCCTTCAGGACAAGCGGATTTCGAGAGGTTCCTCCGCTTCGGATCGCATAGATCCGGAGCGGGGCTGGGGCGACCCTTTACGGCGTCGCGCGCATATCGATCTGGGTCCGGGATTTTTCGAATTCAAGAGGAGTTCGCAAAAATTTTAGCACTCAGGGCGAGAGACTGATAACGCCATGAAAACATGAGCGTAATAGAGATATAGCCGCGTCTTCACACTTGAATTTTCTAAAAAAATCGGCCAAAATAAAACAGTGCCCGGTGTGGCCGGGTCGGCCCCAGCCGAGCCCGAAATGACAAAGGAGCTTTTTTGGAGACGGAGGATAATCATGAACCGGCAAAAGCTCTCGCCGATCATTCCTTCACTTGTTCCTGAATCACTCGACCCAGAACTTGATAGGCTGTTCTCCCCGTCGAGGTATTTCAAGCATCCTGACGAAGTCCTGAAGGATGATGCGCTTGACCTCGAGGAGAAGCGCGCGATCCTATCGTCATGGGTCTCAGACGCCTGTGCGGTGGAATCCGTTCCGGCCTTGCGCCAGCCGCCCTCTGCCAGCCGCCCGGTTTCCGTTGATGAGATCATGGAGGCGCTACGCCGGCTGGACGAAACCAGCGGCGCGGGCGAATGCGTGCACCTGTCGCGCCACAAGAGCCGGCAAGGGCTGGACGCCTGACCCGGCAACTAAGGGGAGATTGATGGTCGGCAGGGAGTTCTGCCTGCACACGGAGGGTTATGGCCTTGAGTCCAGACATCCGCGGCGAACTTCCTGACCATCCGAGCCCTCCGCAACTCTACCTCTGACAAGGATACGATGTCGTCCCAGGATTTCCGATGCCCGAGGGTCTTGTGCGTTTCGGGGAACACGGATTGCAAGGCTCATTCCATATGACAGGCGTCTTCCAACCTCATGTGACTCCATCGAGTTTTCGGGCGGTACATAGGTCCTACAATCCGCTGTTGCAAGGGATGCCGTGCCCATTGCTCAGGACGATGACCAATGCGCATTCTGACATCTTGACGCCTGGGAAGGTCGTACCTACGTCACTACAGCCGGTCGGCTTGTTGAGACCGGCGCTGTCGGGGAGGAGCGCCAGGCTGCTTCCAGGCGCCCCTCGTATCTATGTTGCTCCACGGAGGATGTAGCTATGAGAACAAGTATGGACTTTTCTCCCTTCTATAGGTCGAGCATTGGCTTCGACCGAATATTCGACCTGCTCGAAAAAGCGAATGTACCGCAAAATGCGGACAATTGGCCGCCTTATGACATCGCTAAGGTCAATGAAGACACTTACCGCATCGTCATCGCGGTGGCTGGTTTCGGGGAAGATGAACTGACCATCACCCAGGAAGTGAACACGCTTATGGTCAATGGCGCTAAGGCCGAAAACGGGGAGATTCAATATCTCCATCACGGCTTGGCTCTAAGACCTTTCGCTCGCCGGTTCGAGCTCGCGGACCATGTCAGCGTCATCGGCGCGAAGTTGGAAAACGGTCTGCTGATCATCGATCTCAAGAAGGAAATTCCTGAGGAGATGAAGCCGCGCCGGATCTCCATCAAAGGAGCGACGACCAAGAAGCCATCGGAACGGATCGAAGGCGGAGTCGCGGCCTGACCGCAGGCAACCGGCATGCACGAACTCCCATCCCGATGGGGAGGGGCGTTCGTTGTGAGCAAAGCTAAAGAAAGGAAACAGTGATGAGTGTACGTGATCTGATCCCATGGAACCGTGGCAACAATCAGCGACCGATGATCTATCGCGGCGACGACATGGACCCGTTTCTGTCGTTGCATCGCAACGTCAATCGACTATTTGACGAAGTCTTTCGTGGTTTTGACACCCCGTCGGTGTTCGGTCAGTTGATGCCCAACAACGGTGTTTGGCCCAGCGTCGAATTCTCTGAAACCGATAAGGAAATCCGTGTGACGGCCGAGGTGCCAGGTCTCGAGGAAAAGGACATCGAGGTGCTGCTGGAAGATGGCGTCCTGACACTTCGCGGCGAGAAGAAATCGGAGACCGAAGACAAGAATCGTCAATTCAGTGAACGCTACTATGGGCGATTCGAACGGCGCCTTGCTCTTGGTTGCGAGGTCGACGAAAACAAGGTTGCGGCGACTTTCAAAAACGGCGTGCTCACCGTGACGCTGCCGAAGACCGAAAAGGCTCAGACGAACGCCAAGCATATTGCGATCAACAGCAGCAATTGAGCAGATAAATCGACAAGCTGACCGGATGCGTGCCCGCGCATCCGGCGGCGTCCTTCTCGAGAGGGAAGGTGTCGAGGACGAAGCTCAAGATGTCTTGAAAGATGACAACCTTTCGGCAAGTGAAAAGCGTGCGATTCTTTGATCCTGGGTATCCGATATCTATGCCGTCGAGTCCCAGCCCGGGCTCTGCAACGTGCCGGGAGTTTGCCGGCCTCTCTTTCTCGACGACATCTTGGCAGTGCTGATGAAGCTGAGCGACGATGATCCACCACCACGCGGTGGGGCTGCGGCATGCGGCCATTGCAGTTTTACAAGCTCTGCATGGGATCGTTCCGGTCGCAGCGCACTCAAGAGAGAAGTGCTAAAGGAAGACATTATGGATCAATACCACTTTCATCCACCTTGTATGAGTCGCTGCCGGCTCGTGCCTTACGCTTCTTCCAAATCAAGAGGATTTGTCCATAGGAATATCGGGGGTCGTTCCATCAGCCGAACGCTGCGTGCAAAAAACGTCCAGTGCCGGAGGAAATTGAATTGAACCGACACGTTTAGCACGTGCACGTTCTGGCCTGAAGCCAGAGGTGTGCTACCGAAAGCAGCCCGTTGCTTTCATCCTAGGTGCCAGCACAGGATAGCCAGTTTATTCCGTGTGCTGGCGAAATCTGCAACCTCTCAGCCAACTTGATACACATCTTGAAAATCGGATGGCTGTTCTTTGTAACTTCTGCGGGAGAAGAAAAAACAAATGGAACCAAGCATTCAGATTGATCAAGTGAAGCTTGAGGAATTGATCGTGCGCGTCAAGGAGGGTGAAGGACGTGACCAAGCATTGGATTGCGAAATCGCCATTTCTCTGCAGTATGTCCCGGATGCAATGGCAAAATTCAGTAATGTAAGAGCGCATCCGACGTCGCGATATAGCATGTTATACGACTCACCGATACGGGAGGGTGCCACCACCTTTATTCCCCTGCTGACATCGTCACTTGATGCAGTCGAAAAGCTCAGAGCTTGGGGAGTCGCAAATTGGATAATTGACGTATTACACGTAAGAAACGGCGAGTATATTGTACGAGCCGCCTCCGACACTGGGGCCACCATTCAAGCCACAGCACGTACGGAAGCGCGCGCGAGACTCGCTTCTGTGCTTCAGGCGTTCAAACAACCAAGGGATTAAAGATGGTTTTGTTTCCTCGCTTGCAATTGATCTTTTCTAAGCAGACAAGGGCGACAGCCGAGGCGTGTCATCCAGCAACCATGCAATCGCTCGGTCGAGGAGGGCAGGTCCGTCCCGTCCAGTGCAAAGGAGCGGATGCTCCCTCGAGCACTAAGACGTCAGATTGTCACAACCGGACAAACGCGAGACGGCCGAGTTCTGTAGTCGTCGCGTTCGGTGCATAGCTCACTGACAACAGCAATGACACACCCGTTGGTCGAAAAAGCGAAGTCGGAATTGGAACAAGCACAAGTGCAGCTTGAAGCTGCGCTTCGCGCGTGGGATGTGAGCGTTTCTGAATTGTGGCGGACTTCACTAGCACTCACGCAAGCCCAGAAACGAGTGACATACGCGCACGAACTGTTGCGAGATGCTCTGAACGCGGCGAGTGAATCCGACAAGAAATAGCATTCGCGCAAAGGTCTCTGGTAACAGTCAAGTATACATCGATTTTCCGAGATGCGAGGCATTGCCGCTGACGTCTGGACGCGGCGGTCGGCGCACTATTTGGATCCACAGGCGTCCGGACAGGACAGAAGACGTCGGGGTTTGATTACGCGATGCGGAACTGTTTGGCCAGGAACCTGTCGAACAGTCCAGCGGGTGCGAACCGGCGCAGCAGGCTCGGCGCGGATGTGGTGATCGACTACACCAGCCAGGACGTCGAGCAAGTTCTCTCAGGCTACGATGTGGTGCTGAACAGCCAGGATCCGGAGACGCTTGCGAAAACTCTAAGCGTCCTCAAGCGGGGCGGCCATCTCGTCTCTATTTCGGGCCCACCGGACCCGGCATTCGCGAAAGATCTTGGGCTGAACGCGCTCTTGATGCTTGTCGTTCGTCTATTGAGCCGAAGCGTGCAAAAAAGGCAAAGAGTCTAGGGAGTATAAAAAAGCTGGGGGTGCTGGGCGCCTTGGGTTAGCGTTGCGGCCATGTCTGACGATTGCAAATCTGGCGTGTACCAGCTCAAGGTGAGCTTGCGAGGGATTTCGCCGATGATATGGCGGCGGCTGCTCGTGCCGGAACAAATGACACTTTTCGATCTGCACCGAGCGATCCAGATCACGCTCGGCTGGGAAGATTACCATCTGCACGCGTTCAAGCTGCACGGTCGCTATTATGGCACGACACACGCCGGCGAACGCCATCGCGATGCGTCAGGCCGTCAAATCACTCTTGCGGACCTTCAATTACGTCTCCGCTAGCGAATTCTATACGAATACGACTTCGGCGACCAATGGGAGCACGAGATCAGGGTCGAGGCCAAGCTGGAGCGCAAGGATACCAAGATCTATCCGGTCTGCATAGGCGGCGCACGCGCTGGTCCACCCGAAGATATCGGTGGCCCGAACGGTTACTATGGGCTTCTCGATCGCCTCCCAGCGGACTCCTACGGTTGGCTTAGTGGCGACGCCGACGAAGACGATTTCGATGACGATGGCGGGTTATCCGACTACGATGCCGAGCGCTTCAGCCGGCACGAGGTGAATGCCGCACTGAAGCACGAACTGGGGTCTGTCACCGAAGGCTAATTGACGGAGACGCACGGCCGCTCCGTGTGCTTTCATCTCCATACTGACGAGGAGGTGAGGATGCAGTTTGCCATTCAACTCGTGATCCATGGCGGGAGCGCTATGGTCGAAACGCAGGAGGTCGCCACAATCGAGCGGGCAGACGGCGGGTTGTCGATCGACGAGATCGGCCTGACGCTCGAAGAAGTGAAGAGGACCTTAGCCTCGCTACAGGTCGCGATAACCGAAGCGCAGGCGATTGATTATCGTAGGCGCCAGCGACCTTGTCCCGGCTGCCGCCGCCTCCGGCGGCTCAAGGACAATCGCACAGTTACGGTTCGCACGTGCCTTGGAAAGCTTGCGCTGCCAAGCCCAAGATACGAGCACTGCAGATGCCAGTCTGGATCTGGGGCTATCGCGCCGGTGGTGGCCGCTCTGCCCGAACGTGTTACGCCCGATCTGCTTGCGCTTGAGGCGCGTTGGGCTTCGCTTGCAGCCTACGGTGTCACTGCCGCTCTGCTGGCCGACGTTGTCGATTTGCAGTTCATGATGAGACTGGGATGTTTAATTCGATCAATGGCTTGCGTGAGACTGGGTAGTAGACCTTTGCAGTTCATATGAGACTGGAGCACCTCGTTTTTGCAGTTCATTTGAGATTGATCGACCGGTCCATGAACCGTAATCTCCTCGGATGAAGTCGGGCACGACAGACACTTCCGAGGAGGCTCGCCGGCAAGAAGCCGGACGACGGGATGCCTTGTTGCGCCGGCTATTGCATGCATCGGGATGGCAGGTTACGCGCGAGATTGCCACGATTGCCCGCGAGGAGCTTGGAATCCCTCGTTCGACGTTGTTTCGCCTGGTTGCCCGATTTCGCAAATCTAAGCGCTCCTCAAGCCTTTTACCCAAGCCCGTCGGAACGCCTCACGGCGCCAAGCGCTTGGACATCAGGGTCGAGTCCATCATTTCAGAGATGATTGACCGGTTTTGGCTCCGGCGCGAACGCCCCTCGATGTCGGCGTTGATGCAACGCCTAATCGATGCCTGCCAAGTTGAAGGGCTCCGTCCACCAAACCGACGCACCGTCAAATGTCGAGTAGACGAACTCGAGCGCGGCCTTGTTGTACGTAGACGAGGGGAGGGGGATGTTGCCTCAACTGTGTCCAGCCCTGGATCCTATTCCGCAAGTTCAGCAAACGAAGTTTGGCAGATTGACCATACCCTTGTGGACGTGATCATCGTCGACGAGCAGCTTCGCAAGCCAATAGGGCGCCCTGTCCTGACAATCGCCATCGATGTCTGCACACGAATGGTCGCTGGGTTCTATCTGTCGCTCGACCCGCCATCAAGCGTCTCGGTTGGGTTGTGTCTACTACATGCGGCTTACGACAAGACAAGCTGGATGGCCGAACGTGGTCTTGATCTAACCTGGCCAATTTCAGGACTTCCATCCATCCTGCACTGTGACAATGGCGCCGAATTTCATTCGAAAGCGTTGCAAAACGCATGCCGTGAATACGGCATGAAATTGCAATTCAGGCCCCCCGCGACACCGCGGTTCGGCGGGCATATAGAACGGTTGATTGGTACGGTGATGGGAGCGGTCCATATCCTGCCCGGAACCACTTTCTCCAACATAAAGGCGCGAGGCGATTATGACGCTGAGGGCAGGGCGACCTTCACGCTGCGAGAACTCGAAGCTTGGCTGACTTTACAGATTGCTGGAGTCTATCATCACCGTATCCATTCCAGCTTGCTACGACCGCCCGTGAATGTTTGGCAAGACCTGCAAGGCAAAGTCGATTTTGACCTTCCGCCTGATCGCATGGCATTTTGGACGTCCTTTCTGCCTTCAATCGAGCGGCGTCTGTCGAAGGATGGCATCCATTTCGAAAAAATTCGCTATTGGTCTGATGCGTTGTCACGAGATATTGGCCGCGGCAGTCGGTTGACCGTAAGATACGATCCGCGAGACCTTTCCCGCATATTCGTTCGTCAATCTGGTGGCCATTTTGTAGAAGCGCGCTACCGCAATCTTGCATATCCACCAGTAACCTGGTGGGAATGGCGACATACCAAAAGGCACTTGTATGAGCAGGGCAAGCGGGAGCTCAGCGAGGCGACTATTTTTAGCAGCTTGGCCCATCAGCGCCGTATCGAGGATGCGGCCAGTCTTGCAAGTACATCTGCCCGACGAAAGATCGCTCGGCGACCTTCCAAAGACGAGAATCCTTCGGACTCAATGCCCATAAAAATAACCGGGATCGATACCGCGAAGGTTTCGGGGGAGGGAGACGATGATATGGAGTTCTGGGAATGACGCAGTTCGATCCATCTCTTCTGCCGCATCTTGCCCCCAGCGCGGCGGCTGTGGCGCAGCTGCAGGATGACCTGCGCATTCGCGCAGTTCGAACAGAACGGTGGGTAGGCTTTTCACGTGCCCGGCATGTACTCGAACATCTGCAGTCCCTCCGGGATGACCCACCATCGACCCGGCCGCCAGGGATTGCAGTTTTTGCTCATAGCGGCATGGGCAAGACCATGCTTGTAGAGAAATTTCGTCGGAACAATCCACCGACCAACCATCTTGCTCACGGAGTGGAGTCAACCCCCGTGATTTCCATCACGCTGACCTCGCGGCCCAATGAACGTCGTATTTACGCGCAGCTCTTGGCTGCGCTGGATATCGGCATCGACCAGCGCGCGGCAACCCTCGCCGACCTGGAGGGCAGAGCTGTACGTTTGCTCAAACAGGCCGGTGTTCGGGTCCTTGTGTTCGATGAGATCCACAATCTCTTGGCTGGAAGTCCGCGGGAGCAACGCGTCGTCCTGCAGCTTCTCCGTTTCCTCAGCAACGAATTGAAAGCCTCGCTTGTCTGCCTGGGCATCGCCGAAGCCCGCGAAGCGATCGCTGGTGATGTCCAGCTCGCTCGCCGTCTGGACCAAATCGCGTTGCCACGATGGAAAGCAGACGCCGAGTTCCAGGCGTTAATATCGGCGGTTCTGCGCAGCCTACCTCTCAGGCACCCATCCGCACTCTCAGCGCAGAGCATTCGCCATATCGCTCGCGTCTCCGAAGGAATTACCGCAAAAATCTTCTCGATGATGAACCAACTCGCCATCGAGGCTATCCGCAATGGAACCGACCGCATCATCGACGATGCAGTGGAGGCGTGGAAACCCGCGATCGAGAAAGAGGCCGCGTTCGCTTGAATTGTGCACTTCATGTGAGACTCGGGCGCGTCCCGGTCTCACATGAAGTGCAAATCTGATGCCGACAAAGCCCAAGTCTCACCATGAACTACAAAACGACACACGGGGCACGCAATGTAGCAGTGATTGAGCGCAACTGGCTGGGCGGCGGGAACACTGGCCGCAACACCACGGCGATCCGGTCGAACTACTTCTATCTCGAAAGCACGGCGCTCTATGACCTCTCGCTTCGGCTCTACGAAAAGCTGGGGCGCGAGCTGAACTACAACATCATGCTGTCGCAGCGCGGCATGATGCAGATCGTATCCAGCCCGGGCGAGATGGAGATGGCCGCCCGAATGGTCAATGCCATGCAGGTCAACGGAGTGAGCGCCGAACTCCTAGATCTGGCCGAGGTGAAACGGAGGGTGCCGATCTTCAACTACGCGCCGGACGCCCGTTATCCGGTCTATGGCGCCATCTTCCAGGCTCGCGCCGGCGTCGCCCGGCACGATGCCGTGGCCTGGGGTTACGCCCGTGCCGCCGACCGGCTGGGCGTGGACATTATCCAGCAATGCGACGTGCAAGAGTTTCTGGTCGAGGGCGGGCGCTGCGTGGGCGTGGCGACCTCGAAGGGCGAGATCCGCGCCGACCGCGTCGGCATGGCGGTGGCGGGAAGTTCGGGCGCGCTGGCGGCGAAGGCGGGCTTCCGGCTTCCGATCACCTCCTACACCTTGCAAGCCTGTGTCTCCGAGCCCGTGAAGCCGATCTTCGACACGGTGCTCGTCTCGCCTATGACCGGCACCTACGTCAGTCAGTCCGACAAGGGCGAAATGGTGATCGGCGGCGGACTGGACCGCGTGCCCTCCTACGGCCAGCGCGGCAATCTTCCGCAGCTTGAAACCGTGCTGTCGGGCCTTCTCGAAATGTTCCCGATCTTCCGTCAACTGCGGCTTTTGCGGCAATGGGGTGGGACGGTGGACGTCACGCCCGACAGTTCGCCCATCTTCGGCGAAAGCCCGCTGCCGGGCCTCTTCATCAACGGCGGCTGGGGCACCGGCGGCTTCAAGGGCATTCCGGCGGGCGGCACGGTCTTCGCCCATCTCCTCGCCACTGGCGGCCACCACGAAATCAGTCGGCCGTTCGATCTGTCGCGCTTCCGCAGCGGCCACATGATCGACGAGGCGGCGGGCGCGGGCATTGCGCATTGAAAAGGGCCTAGCATGCAACTCTTCACCTGTCCCTTTTGCGGGCCGCGAGCCGAGACCGAGTTCCATTTCGGCGGCGACGCGGGCAATCTGCGCCCCGAGGGCGACGTCGAGGCCAATGCCTGGACAGATTATCTCTATTTCCGCAACAACCGTCGCGGCGCCGCGCGCGAGATCTGGATGCACCTGCCATGTCGCGAAGTCTTCATGATGGAGCGCGACACGCTGACCCATGAGGTCATAGCGACCGAAGCCCTCGTTCCGGAGGAACAGGCATGACCGGCTGGCGCGTCGACAACCATGGCTGGGCGATCGACCGCCGCAAGCCTCTTTCCTTTACCTTCGATGGCCGCCGCGTGAGCGGCTTCCAGGGTGACAGCGTGGCCTCGGCGCTCATTGCCTCGGGCGTTTCGATCGTTGGGCGCGGTTTCAAGTATCACCGTCCGCGCGGGTTCTGGAGCGCGGGTGCCGAGGAACCAAACGGCATGGCCGACATCCACGGCGCGCATCACCGCCCCAACGTGCAGATGACGGTCGAGGCGGCACGCGACGACATGGTCCTGCGCTCAATCAACGGCCGACCCACGGCCGAGCGGGATCGCAGCGCCTTCCTGGACCGTTTCGCGCGCTTCATCCCGGCGGCCTTCTACTACAAGACCTTCATGTTCCCCGACTGGCACGTGTTCGAGCCGCGGATCCGCGCCATGGCCGGGTTGGGCGTTCTAGACCTTCAGGCGAAAGGGTTCGCCGCCACCGCGCCGGCCAACACCTTCTGCGACGTGCTGATCATCGGTGCGGGACCCGCGGGCCTGACCGCAGCGCTAGCAGCAGCGGAGCGGGGCCGTAAGGTTATCGTTTGCGACGATCAGCCGGTCGCGGGCGGCAGCCTGCTGTATCGCGAGGGCCGCATCGACGGGCGGAATGGGCGGGACTGGGCGGCACAAACCGTCGCGCGGCTCCGCGACCTCGGCACCGAGGTGCTGACCCGAACCACAGCGTTCGGGCGCTACGAGCATAGGTTGACCGGGCTGGCCGAGGATCGGGGCGAGGGCAAGGCACCCCGCCTATGGCGCGTGCGGGCGGCCGTGACGATCCTCGCCAGCGGCGCGATCGAGCGCGGCCTGCCCTTCGCCAACAATGACCGTCCGGCGTCATGTCTGCTGTAGCCGGCCTGCATTATCTGAACCGATACGGTGTGGCGGTCGGCCGGCGGGTCGTCGTCGCCACCAACAACGGGCTCGCCTACGAGACCGCCAGGGCCTTGTCGCACGCCGGAATAGAGGTCAGCGTCGTCGACCTGCGCTCCGACCGCCCGGCGGGGGCGGAGGGCTTGCGCGTGGTCGCGGGGCGGATCGAGAGCGTTCTCGGTCGGAGGTCGGTCGAGGCGGTGCAGCTTGCCTCGGGCGAGCGGATCGAGGCCGATGCGGTTCTGGTCTCGGGCGGCCATACCCCGACGGTCCATCTTTATTGCCAGGCGCAGGGCAAGCTGCGCTGGAACGACGAGATTCAGGGCTTTGTCCCGGATCGCAAGGTGGCGGGGCTGACGGTGATCGGCGCGGCGGCAGGCCGGTTCGGCCTCGCCGAGGTGCTGGACGAGGCTGCCGCGACCGGAGCCGGCGCCGCGCCTACCGTAGAGGCGCCGGAATGGCCGCTCGGCATCTCGGCCGCCTGGCCCACACCCCAGGCGAAAGGACGGATCTGGCTCGATTTGCAAAATGACGTCACCGCCAAGAATGTCGAGCTCGCCGCGCGTGAGAATTTCACCTCCATCGAGCATCTGAAGCGCTACACCACGCTAGGGATGGCCAACGATCAGGGCAAGACCTCGAACCTGCCAGGTCTCGCCCTGATGGCGCAGATCACCGGACGCAGCATCCAGGACACCGGAACCACGACTTACCGCCCGCCTTTCGTGCCAATCCCGCTGGCGTCCTTCGCGGGCCTGCGCGGCGGGCAGCTTATGAATCCGCTGCGCCGGTTGCCGCTGGAAGCCGAACACCGGGCCGACGGTGCGCTATTCCGTGAATATGGTGGCTGGCTGCGTCCGGCGTGGTTCGGTAAGGGCGGCGAGGCGGCCGAGGTCGTGCGCGAAGCAACTGCCGCGCGGCGCGGCGTGGCGCTGTTTGACGGCTCTCCCCTGGGCAAGATCGAGGTGATCGGCCCGGACGCGGCGAAATTCCTCGACTTCATTTATTACAACACGATGTCCACGCTGAAGCCGCAGCACTGCCGCTATGGCTTCATCCTGACCGAGCAGGGCGCGGTCTATGACGATGGCGTGCTGGTGCGGCTGGACGAGAACCGCTTCGTCGTCTCCTGCTCTTCCTCGCATGTGCAGGGCGTGGCGATGCTGCTGGAAGAATGGCGTCAGGATCGTTTCGACCGTCGTCGGGTGGTGATCCATGACGCCACCGCGCGCCACGCGACGCTGACTGTCACCGGGCCGAAGTCGCGGGCGCTGTTGCAGGCCGTCGGTCTGGGCATGGATCTGGACGATGCCACCCTGCCGCATATGGCGCTGGCCTGGGGCACTTTCGGCATCGAGCCGGTGCGCGTCACCCGAGTCAGCTTCACCGGCGACCGTTCCTACGAACTTTCGATCCGCGCCGACCGAGCGCTGCCGCTGTGGCGGGCGCTGAAGGAGGCTGGGCGGGCCTTCGATGCCATCCTTCTTGGCGGTGAGGCGCTGATGATCCTGCGGGCCGAAAAGGGCTATATCGTCATCGGCAAGGATACCGACGGCCGCACCCGCCCGATGGACCTGGGCGTCAGCGGCCCCTTCCAGAAGAAGAAGGGCGAGTATATCGGCCGCCGCTCGCTGCGCCTGCCCGCCGTGGCCGATCAGGCACGCGCGCTTGTGGGCTTGCAGAGCGTGACCGGCACGGTCCTGCCGCCGGGCGCGCACGCGGTGGAGCGCGCCGGAGGCGGCAAGCGCAGCATCGGCTTTGTGACTACCAGCCATTTCAGCCCCAACCTTGACCAGCCGATCGCGCTTGCGCTGATTGAGAACGGTGCGTCCCGGATGGGCGAGACGGTCGAGTTGCATCATCTGGGTCAGAGCCTGACCGCACGGGTCGCGCCGGTTTGCGCCTTCGACCCCGAGGGGGAGCGTCTTCATGCTTGATCATGCAGCAAAGTGGGATGCCGCGCCTGACTGGGGCGCGGCGGCGCTCGACCTGAAAGGCGTCACAGTCCGAAGCCTCGATCTGCCGGATCTGGCGCTGGTGAGCGGCGATCTGGCAGTGTTCGGTCATGTGTCGGGTCTCGATCCGCAAGGGGCCGGGGCGCTCGGCACGGTCCAGGGCGACATCTATACCGTGCGGCTGACCCGGGATCGTCTGCTGGTGGTCGGCCCTCTGCCCGACAGGGTGAAAGAAAGCTGGAACGAAGCGGGGTTCGCCGTTACGCTGACTGGAGGTGCGGAGCACGTCTTCGAACTGACCGGCGAAGGGGTGACGGCCCTTCTGTCCCGAGCCACCACCGTCGATCCGGCAAATGGAGGTCCGGCCGCAACGGTCGGCTTCGCGGGCATTCCCTCCGTTCTTTATCGCCATGATCCGTCGGGCGGCCTGCGCCTGCATGTCGAGCGCGGCCTCGCCGTCTACCTCTGGTCCTGGTTGAAAACCGTTCTTGAGGAGTGACAGAGAAATGACGAGCGATTTTGCGGCCACCCGCGCCCTGTTCGATCTGCCCGAAGGGGTGATCTATCTCGACGGCAACTCGCTCGGACCGCTGCCGCACGCGGTCAAGGCGAGGATGAACCGCATCATCGCCGACGAATGGGGCCGGAGGCACCGTCAAAGCCCTTGCGCGTGTCGTAGGCAGGCTTCATCGATTTGAAGCCGAGCGTTGGCTTGATCAGCCGCTTCAGCATCTCTCGCAAGTCGCACTTCAAACTTGAACCTACCCCAGCTACAATCGTCTTTCGCCTAATACGTAACTTCAAGGCTACGACCGCTTAGCAACAACTGCGGTTACCTTTCGGTTGATTGCGGCATCCTGGCGTTGGGCAGGATTGATAATTGTTCATCGAGTGTCATCTTTGAAACATTGAAACCGATGGAGAGACTCCCATGATCTGCGCTGATCTCGGCAAGCAGCTTGAAAGCTATATTCAGAGGCTCGTTGATGCAGGCCGCTATGGCTCGACAAGTGAGGTTCTAAGAGAAGGCGTGCGGCTCATTCAGGACCGAGAAACGAAATTGGCCGCTCTGGACGCCTCGATCGTGCGCGGCATAGCAGATGTTGACGCGGGCCGCGCGAAGCCTGCCGGCGAGATATTCGACCGACTGGAGGCAAAATATCGCGCGGTCACCACGCGAACCGAAAGTTAGAATGATCGTTGAATTTTCCAACGAATCTGAAATCAACCTGGAACGGATCGCAGAAAATATCGCGCAAGGCAGTCCGCGTCGCGCGCTCTCGTTCGTCAGAGAGCTACGCGGGAAAATACGAGGCTTTGGTGCACAGCCCGAAGGGCTTTCCTTTGGTGGACCGATATCAGGTTACGGCGTTGATCGCCGAGTGCATGGACACTATCTGATTTTCGATCGGATCGAGAAAGAACGGATTGTTATCGTCCACGTCTAGTATGGTGCAATGGACTATGCAGCCACCATCTTGGAATAACGGCAAAGTCAGTGGATGGCGCTGGGTCTTACAGGATGCAAATGCGCTTGATCTGAGCTTGACGAACTCTAGAAGCCACTCAGTAAAGTGAATGATCGAGAGAGGAGGGGCCCACTTCGAAGCAGAATTACATTTTCAACTTCCCCGTTCAACTTCTTAAGTTGTGACCAACAGATCATCTTGGTCCGGTTCATCCGATTCGAGGCAGTTACTCACCCCGACGCCAAGCCACGTTTTAAACCTTTCCGCACCACCCAACTGTCTATCGAAGCTCTTAGACATGCCCTGGAGCGCGCCTGCATAGAATTGCCCCCCGAGAGATGCGCCGGCCCGGAGCACCCATCTGGCGCAATCCGCAGGCATCACAAGATCTGGCGAATGACAACGCCCCGAAACCGTTCGCATGATTGGCTCCCTATCAGGAAGCTCATGCGATGGTCTCGGACAAATCGGCACAAAGCAGCAGCGCCTCTGCATGGGAAGCTGCAAGTCCAGACCAGACGAAGAGGCTTAGCGCCGTCGTGCCGGTCATGGGCTCCTTGACAAGATAGGCGCCGACGGTGCCGGCATACGAGTCCACGAGACCAAGGCGTAGATCAATGCGCTCGGGCAAGGTAGCGGCAGCTCTCAACGAGCCGAGCAACGCCTCATAGTTGTGGTTTAGATCGAAGATACGGCTCGCCAGGATACGGCCTGCCCGCGTGGGCACGAGCGGCCTACGGCTTCGATCCAACAGCCTGGTGCCTGCAGCCTCCTCGGCCGGTCTCACAGCCTGCGACACGGCGGACTGCGTAATCTGAAAACGCTGGGCAGCCTCGTGCATGCTGCCCGTTTCCGCCACCGCGGCCACGATCTGCAGTGTTTTCAAGTCCGGAAGGGGCCGCATCGCTTTTCTCGGTGAAGCTTAAGTCACAACTACTAGAGCCTTAATCTACCCCAAAGGATTGGAAGTTTCTCGCCGCTCCGCTATTATTTCCGTCCTATGCGCCCCGAGAAGAGCCATCTGCCCCTCAGTGTCATCCCGATTGGAAATGTGACCCTGGGGCCGCCAAAGGCTACAAGAAATATCAACTACTTGCGACCTTCACCCTACGCCGACCGACGTCCGGACCCCGCGCCGATTTACATTGATCGATTTGCGCGCGCATGTGCGGCATGAAGAATCCGCGCTCGCGCAAGAGGCTGAAAACTATAGGAGCCTGCCGACGCCGGCGAGCGGAGGATTTCGTCTTCGACGTTTTCCGGTCCGAGAGGGTGGACATCCCAAACCAAACGCTATACATTAATAAATTACGCTAATATTTTGATTTCATTCGCATAATATAGGTTATGGAACTCACAGGCGATTTGGCAGCTGTTGCTTTTGCTGATCGGCATGAAAAAGTCGCGCTGACATAAGACCGCGAGCTAACCTGCCGGTCAATCTTGCTGCATCGTCATTGCCGTCTCCCTTAGTTGGTCTTGTCAGCGTTGGTCCTTCCGGCGTTCCGCGTTTCTGAACCACGATGCGGCATTAATCATGTTTCCCTCTCGCTTTATTCTGTTTCCGCAAGTCCACTCTCGTTGCGGAACTTCGCCCTTGTGCTCACTTCGAAACTGGAAGTCCGAGCTGCTTACGAAGGCTCTTGTCGAATGCGGATGCCGGGACGAAACGGCGCAGGAAGCTAACCTGGCGAGCCATTTTTCCCGCCGGATAGCGCCTCTTCGGTTCTGGATCGGTAGCCGCCGCCAAAATGGTCGAGGCCACAACTTCGGGAGTATCGCCTTTTTCCATAGCCTGCCGCACGGCTGCTTTCATGCCAGCGCGCGAAGTTTCGTAGATGTCGAGCAACTGGTCCGGCGTCGCGAGACTTTCCTCGAATAGCGTTCGAGTATAGGCAGGCTCGACCAAGACCACGCGAATGCCGAATGGCCGCAGTTCATGGTCTAGCGACTCGGAATAACCTTCAATGGCATGTTTGGTCGAGGAATAGAGCGCGAAATAAGGAGCGGGAATGAAGCCCTGCACCGAACTCACATTGACGATCCTGCCTTTGCCTTGGCGTCGCATCGTCGGCAGAACCGCGTTTGTCATGCGGACAACGCCAAAGACATTCACGTCGAAAAGAGCTTGCGCCTGGGCAATCGAGGATTCTTCCGCGCCGCCCAAAAGTCCCATGCCGGCATTGTTGACAAGCAGGTCAATGCGGCCTGCCTCTGCCAATACCTGATCGACTAATCTTTCAACGGACGCTTCATCAGTGATGTCGCAAGTGAGCATAGCAAAGCTTTCGGTTCGTTCCGTCACTGTACGGCGGCTCGTTCCAAACACCTGATAACCGGCTTTTTGCAGAATTTTGGCCGTTGCATTTCCAATTCCGGAAGATGCTCCCGTCACTAAGGCGACCCCGAGATTAGTTGTAGTCATGGAAACCAGCTCTCCTGTTATGCTGAACTACGCTATGAGCGCCCGTTCACGCGATTTTATGTGCAAACTGAATTACCTCCGCCGTCTGCCGAAGGCCGGTCGCGACGACTGAGACTTTGAATTTTCCGTCGAGAGCGTCGTCGACAATCGCGCCAATGATGACGTCTGCGTTCTCATCGACTTCCTCGCGAATGCGGGTCGCCGCTTCGTCAATTTCAAAAAGCGTCATGTCCGGCCCGCCGGAAACTGAGATCAGCACGCCTTTGGCGCCTCCCACCGAAGCTTCGTCGAAAAGTGGATTTGCGATCGCCGCTTCCGCAGCGGTCTTGGCGCGGTCCTGCCCAAACGCCTCGCCGGTGCCCATCATGGCCCGTCCCATATCTCGCATCACCGATCTCACGTCAGCGAAATCGAGATTGATCAGTCCCTCCTTCACGATCAGATCGGTGATGCACCCGACGCCCTCATAGAGAACGCGATCCGCCATCGCGAATGCATCTGCAAAGGTCGTCTTCGCATCAGCGACCCGGAAAAGGTTCTGGTTCGGGATAACAATAACCGTGTCGGCACACTCGCGGAGTAATTCGATACCCAGTTCGGCTGCCTGCATCCGGCGTCTTCCCTCAAAGCTGAACGGCTTGGAAACAACCGCTACAGTGAGAATGCCTGCCTGACGCGCAGCGTGGGCAATAATGGGGGCAGCGCCGGTCCCCGTGCCACCGCCCATTCCGGCTGTCACAAAACACATCTGTGACTCCGCCAGATGATCCATGATCTCGCTAATCGACTCCTCGGCTGCCACGCGACCGACTTCGGGATGGGAACCGGCTCCGAGCCCCCCGGTTGTATTCGCGCCCAACTGGATCAGGCGCGATGCCTTTGACATGGTAAGCGCCTGAGCGTCAGTATTCGCGACAACAAATTCTGCACCGTCGAGCTTCTGCGCGATCATATTGTTGACGGCATTTCCGCCGCCGCCACCGACGCCGATGACAGTGATTTTGGGTTTTAGTTCAACGATGTTCTTGGTGGCTGTCATGATCGGTCTCTCGTCTTATTTACGGATTCTCTTCTCGGTCGTCCCCTGCATGTCAGCACCTATGGAACCGCGCCCGCAAAAGCGGCGTGCTCGCCCTGATCCTGATGCGCATCTCCAGCCCAGCGCCGAAACAAAACGCTGGCATTGACGCCTCCAAATCCGAAGCCGTTGGAAATCGCGTATTCCGCATCCATTGCCCGCGCTTGGCCTGCAACAAAGTCGATCCCTTCGGCGGCTGGATCGGGATCGCTCAGATTAAGCGTCGGAGGTGCTACTTGATCTCTGAGCGCCAAGATCGTGAAGATCGCAGCAAGTCCGCCGGCGGCTCCAAGCAGATGCCCAGTCGCCGACTTCGTTGCACTCACGGCTATGCGGGCATTTGTGCCGAAGACGCTTTTGATCGCCTCGATTTCCCCCCGATCTCCTACCGGCGTAGAGGTGGCGTGCGCATTGAGATGGCGGACCTCCTCTGGTGAAATTTGAGCTTGGGCAATGGCGATTTCCATGGCTCGACGCGCACCGTCACCGTCCTCAGGGCCGGAGGTGACGTGATGGGCGTCTGCCGTGGTGCCGTAGCCGACAATCTCTGCGATCGGTTTTGCGCCACGAGCGAGGGCGTGGCTCAATTCCTCGATGACAAGGACTCCGGCCCCTTCACCCATCACGAAGCCATCACGCGCTTTATCGAAAGGTCGCGAGGCGTGAGAAGGCGTGTCGTTGAACCCGGTTGAAAGGGAGCGAGCCGCGGCAAACCCGCCGAGGCTGACGATGTTCATGCACGCCTCGGTTCCGCCGGCTATCGCAATGTCTACCTCGCCGGCGCGTATAAGGCGGGTCGCGTCACCTATCGCCTGGATACCGGCCGCACACGCCGTCACCGGTGCGCCTAGCGGCCCCTTGAAGCCATGGCGGATCGAGATGTGGCCCGCCGCGAGATTCACGAGGAAGGAAGGTATCGTGAATGGTGACAGGCGACGCACACCGCGCGAGTCCACGGCTCGTACCGCCTCCGTGATAGCCGGGAACCCGCCAATGCCAGAGGCGATGATCGTAGCTGTTCGTAGGCGTTCCGTTTCAGTGACGGGTTTCCAGTTTGCCTGCGCCAATGCTTCTTCTGCGGCAGCCAGCGCAAAAAGTATGAAACGGTCCACCTTGCGCTGATCCTTCGGTGCCATCACGGCATCCGGGTTGAAGCCAGCCTCTGGATCTTCTTGCGCAGATGGCACTACCCCACCGACTTTCGTCGGGAGATCTCCCACCACCTGATCCGAAAGCTTCCGTATCCCCGATTGTCCCTCAAGAAGGCGCGACCAGGAGGTTTCTGCATTTGCGGCAAGCGGCGTGACCGCACCCATGCCCGTAACAACAACCCGTCGCATCTACATTCCTCTCGATTCAGCTGGATAGGTGAGCGGAGCTATCCGGCCTGAATTCACTTCTGTGCGGATAAGCGCACGCCGCGGTTGCTCATTTTTCTCGGGAGCTGGAGCGCTGTATTGTTGAATGTGCTTCAGCAACCCGCACTTCGAGGCTTCTGACCCGCTTCTCAAGGAAGTCGAGTTCATTGAAGTCCGTCGCCTCTTCAAATTGCCGAATCGTCTGCAGCCACCGGTGCCATGTCGCTTTTGAAAAGAACCGCCGCAATCTTGAGCTACTCATTTGAAAAGGCTCCTCTGCTGTCGCGCAGGCGACGCTCCGAATACGAGAGGTGTAGGGTCGAAAGCGTTGACATCAGGGCTTCCTGCTCACGATCAAGCACGTTGAAGCGCCATGGGCATAGAGTTTGCCTTGTGCATCTTCGATCCTGCTCTCTAGCGTGATGACGGTCTTGCCGCGTGAGATGACGTGGCCGGTCGCCCGCAATTCGCCGGAATCAGCGAAAATCGGGCGAACGAACTTGGCGGTGGTTTCATGCGACGGACAGGTTTCCCCGGCCGAAAGCGTCGTCTGCGCTGCAAGCGACATGACGGTGTCGAGCATGGTCATGATCCAGCCGCCATGAACCGTGTTCGTCAGGTTGCAAAAGCGCGGCTCTGGTGTAGCTAGGAGTTCAACCTTGCCTTCCGCTGGGGGAAGCAAGGTGAATGGCAGCGTCTCTGCCATCGGAGGGCGGCGAAACCTCCCCTCTGCCAGCGCCGCCACAAATTCGAGTCCGGACCATTCAGATGCGTCGGCGAATGTTGTAGTGGCGTCGGGTGCGGTTAGTCCCGTTTCCAATTTCATTGGCGCTCCCCCGGCCGCTCATCATCGGAGGACATCGTCGTCCGCACGCTCTCTGCCGCAGACTGCAGGAACCGCTTCGACAAATCCTGGTCATTTACCGCCCGCGAGAGAACGACAGCACCGATCATAGTCGATAGAACGGCCATGGTTTTGTTGCTTGATTCCCTGGCGTCGGCATCGGTCAACCAACGACCGAGCAGCTCGAGGTATTCCCTGATCCCGGCTTCGAATGACGCCTTCACATCGGCGCCTTGCCGGGCAGCATCCGAGCCAAGCGCGACGATCGGACAGCCGTCCATCTTTTCCGCGCCATGCTCCATGCTGAGATAGAACGCTATTACCGCACCAAACGGGTCCTGCGGATTGGCTGCGGCTGCGGCCGACCACCTATCAAAGGCGTGCTCCAAAGCTCGCCTCGATGCCTGCACCATCAGGTCGTCCTTCGACGCGAACTGTTTGTAAAACGCACCTTGGGTCAGCCCGGCACTTTCCATCAGGTCCTTGAGGCCAATGCCATCAAAGCCGTGCTCCCGAAACAGGCGGCTTGCTACATTGATCACCGCTTGGCGGTTTTCCTCAGCCTGAACGCGACTTACACGCATCATAGACCTCTTTTTTAGATTGCGTTCACACTCTATATGCGATATAGATGTCGAATGCAATCTATTTTTAAGAGGCCATGGGTATGAAAAAAAAGCCCGCTATTATGCTGGGGCTCGGCTTGATCGCGATATCAGGCTTAGTCGCCTTCACCTTACTCGCCGCTCGCGCACCGGGAGCCATGGCGGGAGGCGATCCGAGGCAAGAAACACCGCTGGTTCAGCTGGCAATGGCAGGGCGGGCCACCGATTCCGAGCGTCGTTTTACGGGCATCGTCGGGGCGAAGGTCGAGAGCAATCTCGGTTTTCGTGTGCCGGGTAAGATCATAGAACGGCTTGTGAATGCCGGCCAGCAAGTCAAAGCCGGCCAGCCTCTGCTGCGCATCGACGAAACCGACCTTCGACTTACGCTCGTGGCGAAACGCAATGCTGTCGCCGCAGCACGCGCCGTGCTGGTTCAGGCAAGTGCGGACGAGAAGCGTTATGCAGCCCTTGTGAAGAATGGATTGGCGGCAACCCCACAACGCTACGAGCAGGCGAAGGCTGCACTCGATACCGCAACGGCCCAACTCGCCGCCGCGGAAGCAGAAGCGCAGGTGGCCGAGAACGAAGCAACCTATTCCATCCTCGTTGCGGATGCCGATGGCACGGTGATCGAAACGCTTGGCGAACCGGGGCAAGTCGTCTCCGCTGGCCAAACTGTCATTCGGCTTGCTCAGGCTGGCTCTCGCGAAGCGGTTGTCGCGCTTCCCGAGATAATTCGGCCGGCGATCGGCTCGGTTGCCGAGGCCAGTGTGTATGGGAGCAATGAGCGTTATACGGCACGTCTCCGGCAGCTATCGGATTCCGCCGATGCCCAGACACGCACCTACGAGGCTCGCTATGTACTCGATGGCGAGGGCGCAACGGCGCCGCTTGGCGCGACAGTAACCATTCGGCTTGGAAATGAGACAAGCCAACCGGAACTTCAGGTGCCGCTAGGAGCGGTGCTTGATGATGGAGAAAAGACCGGCGTCTGGCTCCTGGATCGTGCAACCTCGACCGTACACTTCCGGCCAATCGGCCTTGTCCGTGTCAACAGCGAAACTGCTGTGGTCTCTGGGCTGGACTCCGGTGATCCGGTTGTCTCACTCGGCGCGCATCTCCTGCAAGAAGGCGCTCGCGTCAGGACTGCCTCCGAAAGCAGAGGCCAGTGATGAGCTTCAACCTTTCCGCAATCGCAGTTCGTGAACGCGCCGTCACCCTATTTTCAATCCTCTTGCTGGTTGCCGCCGGTGCCTACGCATTCTTCATGCTCGGTCGGGCAGAAGATCCCAACTTCACTATCAAAACGCTAACTGTCACAATGGTATGGCCGGGTGCCACGGCACGCGAAATGCAGGATCTCGTCGCTGAGCCTCTGGAAAAACGACTTCAGGAACTGACTTGGTACGACCGGGTGGAGACGACCACGCGACCGGGCTATGCGTATATGACGGTCACACTGAAGGACAGCACGCCCCCGTCCGCGGTGCAGGAAGAGTTCTATCAAGCTCGAAAGAAACTCGGAGATGAAGCTCGCAACCTGCCATCCGGCGTTTACGGCCCGTTCGTCAACGACGAATATTCGGATGTGAGTTTCGCCCTCTATGCCCTGAAAGCGAAGGGCATGCCAATGCGCGAACTTGCTAGACAGGCCGAGGTGATCCGCCAAGATCTCCTGCACGTACCCGGCGTAAAGAAGATAAACATTCTCGGCGAACGTCCCGAACAGATTTTCGTCGAGTTCTCCTACGCTAAGCTGGCAACGCTCGGCGTGTCGGCACAGGACATCGCTGCCGCCTTGCAGCGGCAGAACGCGGTTACGCCGGCGGGCTCGATCGACACAAAGGGGCCGCAGGTCTTCATCCGAATCGACGGTGCTTATAACAGCGTTCAGGCGATCGCCGACACGCCGATCGTTGCAGCAGGACGGACACTGAAGCTCTCCGACATCGCAGATATTCGCCGGGGCTACGAGGATCCGCCAACCTACCTCATCCGTCGCCAAGGCGAGCCAACTATCATGCTCGCCGCAGTCATGCAGGAGGGTTGGAATGGCCTCGCGCTCGGAAAGGCGCTTGAGGAAAGAACAGCAGCCATCGCACAGACGTTGCCGCTCGGCATGACGCTCGACAAGGTGACGGACCAGGCGGTCAACATCGCCTCGGCGGTCGATGAATTCATGATGAAGTTCGCCATGGCGCTCGGCGTGGTGCTGCTGGTGAGTCTGCTCAGCTTGGGCTGGCGCGTCGGCATCGTGGTGGCCGCCGCTGTCCCTTTGACGCTCGCTGTCGTGTTTCTGATCATGCTGGAAACAGGGCGTTTCTTCGACCGTATCACGCTGGGTGCTCTTATCCTGGCACTAGGTCTTCTCGTCGACGATGCCATCATCGCAATTGAGGTGATGGTCGTGAAGATGGAAGAAGGCATGGACCGCATCAAGGCCGCGGCCTATGCGTGGAGCCACACTGCAGCGCCGATGCTCTCGGGAACGCTCGTAACGATCGCCGGGTTCCTGCCCGTGGGCTTTGCGCGCTCTACGGCAGGTGAATATGCCGGCAATATCTTCTGGGTCGTAGGCTTTGCGCTCATCATCTCCTGGATCGTCGCAGTCGTGTTCACGCCTTATCTCGGCGTCAAGATGCTGCCGGAGATCAAGCCGATTGAAGGCGGCACCCACGCGATTTATGACACGCCGAACTATCGACGCCTGCGAGGGCTCATCACCTTTGCCGTGCGCCACAAATTCGTGACTTGCGGCATCGTCGGCATAACGTTCGCCCTGGCCGTCGTCGGGATGGGCGCCGTCAAACAGCAGTTTTTCCCGACATCCGACCGTCCCGAAGTCCTGGTTGAGGTTCGCCTGCCTGAAGGCACCAGCATCGAAACCACGACGGCCACGGTTGAAAGGCTTGAGCACTGGCTGGAAGGCCAGCCCGAAGCCAAGATCGTCACAAGCTATGTCGGTCAGGGCGCTCCCCGCTTCTTCTTCGCGATGGCGCCGGAACTGCCTGACCCTGCCTTCGCCAAGATCGTCGTCCTCACTCCAGACGCGGAGGCGCGCGAGGTTCTGAAGCATAGACTCCGGGAAGCGGTGGCGGAGGGAATAGCCCCCGAGGCGAGTGTCCGTGTCACGCAGCTCGTGTTCGGCCCCTATACGCCGTTCCCGGTCGAGTTCCGGGTCATGGGTCCCGATCCCGCGCAACTCTACAGCATTTCCGAAAAAGCTCTCGACATTATGCGGAGCGTCCCAGACGTGCGGCAGGCCAACCGCGACTGGGGCAACCGCACGCCCGTGCTTCGCTTCATGCCCGACCAGGATCGGCTGAGCCTCATCGGCCTCTCGCCGGCGGAGGTGGACCAGCAGCTGCAGTTCCTCCTCACCGGCATTCCCGTCACGCAGGTCCGTGAGGACATCCGCAACGTCCCTGTCGTGGCACGCAGCGCTGGGGCTGAGAGGCTGGATCCGACGCGCCTGGCGGATTTCTCGCTGATGAGCCGGGGCGGCCGACAGATTCCTCTCGACCAGATCGGCCATTCGGAAATCCATCTGGAAGAGCCGATCCTGAAGCGCCGCGATCGGACGCCCGTCATCACGATCCGCTCTGACATCAACGAGGTGACCCAGCCTCCGGAGGTCTCAAAAGAAATCATGACAGCTTTTCAACCGCTGATCGCATCCCTTCCAGCCGGCTATCGTATCGAAATGGGCGGATCGATCGAGGAGGCGGCCAAGGCCAACACCGCGTTGGGCAAGGTCTTCCCGGCCATGATCGCCGCCACGCTGATCTTCATCATGTTGCAGGTGCGATCCTTCTCGATGATGGCTATGGTCATGCTGACGGCGCCTCTCGGCCTTGTCGGCGTCGTTCCGGCGCTGCTCATCTTCAACCAGCCCTTTGGATTCAATGCTATCCTGGGCCTTATCGGCTTGGCCGGAATCCTCATGCGCAATACGCTAATCCTGACCGAGCAAATCAAGGAGAACCGTGCGGCTGGTCTCGACGATTATCATGCCGTCATCGAGGCCACGGTGCAGCGCACAAGGCCGGTAATCCTGACCGCACTTGCTGCCGTGCTGGCGTTCATTCCTCTAACGCACTCCGTTTTCTGGGGGTCGATGGCCTATACGCTGATAGGGGGCACGGCAATCGGCACGGTGCTGATCCTGCTTTTCCTCCCGGCGCTTTACACAACCTGGTTCCGGATCAGGCCAACCGCCGACAAGCCCCATGAGAGCGCGGTAGCGGAAGTAGAACGGCCGACCGCATTCGCTGCCGAATAGGAGCCTTCAGCCGGGGGGAGTGGCCTTTGCCCGCCTCCCTCCGACCGAGCTGCATTTTGTGCTCCATCACGCGATCACGAAAGGACATCCAATGAGAACTGGAATTATCGGCGCAGGAAATATCGGCGCCACCTTGGCCTGGAAGCTTGCCGGTAATGGCCATGAGATAAAAGCGGAATACCGAGCCACAGCCCTTCGCGGTTGCAACAATACACAAGATTGTTGCGATTCAACGTGCGATGAAAAGCAACAAACGGGGCAAAATCGGTTAGGCAACACCCCAAATTGAACGCGCACCCGACACCCCTTGTGAGGCATTAGATTTTGTGTACTCACTCACCCAGCTCCAGAGCCGAAACCGCACTCTTTGTAACTTAAGCCCCCGCCGTCAGCTTCAATGCAACGAGCCCGCAGTGCGAGGTTCCGCGAACTCGCTCCAGGAAACGCGAACTGGATTCACAAACACGCGAGTCGCCGGACGGCCTGGGGTCACTACGATACAAAAGGAACCTTCTTTCCGGCCAACCGAGATAGATCAGCGTGAATCCACCGTAGCTCCGGCCAGGGCGACTCATCGTCCGATGGGCCGGGCGTTTCTCGCTCAAGCAGCGCGTGGATTTTTGCAACGACGCCGGCAAAAGAAGCGGACTCGATCGAGAACAACCGGCGTGCAAGCCGATCTTCTTGTTTCGCCGCTCCTGCCTCGGCCTGCCGGGCGGCAGAGTAACCGAGCCGGCGATCTTCGGCTCTCCAGCGCGCCCAGTGCGCACCCAAATTAGGTTCACGGGGAAACCCTACGAGGCGCATCAGTTCAGCCTCAAGGCGTTGCTGTTCACAGCACAAAGCGATGGTGCGCTCGTGCGCTTCATGCCACGCACACCATGCAACGATCACACAATCCCTGCCTGACTCCATCGACGGCGCTGTCGCAGGCGGACAGTTTGCATTCCCGATTGCGATGAGAAACTGCGCAAGCGCAGTACGGCGCGTCAGTTGGGAAGCGGTCGGATGGTTCATGGACATAAATGGGCCTCGCGTTAGCTGTGCCGTTTGATCCTCTGGACCCTGATTGCGGGGTGACTAGTCGATGCCAATAGGCTGAAGCAAATTCATTCCGGTGCATATCGCAAGATCTAGGTATTGCGTTTTGGGCTCGCATCGTGCCCAACAAGGGGCAGTCCAGCCGCGCGCTTCACAAATCTTTTTCGCAAATTTTGCTTAATCTTCACCCATCTCCGATCGCGTCGGCGTATTGTGGTCGCTGCGCTGTCGCAATACCGCCTCATCGCTGCCAGCACTCATGCGCGAGACGCGAGGGAGAAAGTCAATGCGCAAATCCCGCAAAAGTACGGCCACCTTGCTCAGTCACTCCGCCGCCTCAGCAAGCCCTAATGAGATCGAAGAAAAGATGGCGGATTATGCGCGAGAGTTCTTCGGCGACGAAGCGTCGACCGCAGTGGCTTATTGCACGCTCGACGCCTGGTTTGAAAACAAAAGCGACGAGTACAACACGTGGTTCCGCGTCTTCAAACGCCTCCGCCAGTAGCCCACAAGCGACACCGCCCAGAATTCAATCGGCACCGAAACACCAGCCTGCACCAAAAGATTTTACGTTGGCAGCTATGCACAGAAACCGCGGCGGTTAAGATGGTTCTGAAGTTGCTGCATTTATAACGGCCCCTGAGAGAACTAATTGGAAGCCTGGTTACACCAAATCTTACCCGCCTCAGTGACGATTAAATTGCCTCGGCCGCACGCGGGCGGGCTTGGTTGCCGGATGCCGATGCCTTCGATCTTAACGCCAGAGGTTGCCCGATCATATGGACGTTCGGTTGATTGGCAGGCGGCGACGGCCCCGCTCAACATAGCGATGCAAAGAACGCGCGACATATACGATTTCTCCAAAAGGCTGTAGTAACACCGTAGAACCGCGGTTCTCGTTTGACCATGTCAATGCACCTTCTTTAATCGCATTGCGACGCAAGCAGCTCGAATTGCTGGTCGTACTTGGCGGCAAGATCCGGCATATTCCAGACGACAATCACGTTTTCTGCATTCCTCGCCTCGGCCGCATAGGAGTAATTGAAGCTTCCGGTTTCGACATGCTTGCCATCAATGATGGCGAATTTGTTGTGCATGACCGGGTAGCGGCTATTGGCGCAGACATTGACGCCGGCATCACGCAGATAGGCGATCTTGCTCTTGTCGTCGTACGGCGAATTCGCTTTGGCATCGAGAACCACATAGACCCGCACGCCACGCGCAGCTGCACGGATCAAGGCATCGGCGACAGGCTTTGACGTAAACGTGTAAGCGGCCATATGGATCGTAGCAGTTGCCGAACTAATGGCCTTTTGGACAAGCCGAAGCGCTCGGCCCTGTGGGACCGGTGAGAACGCGACCTCGATCTCGGCGTCAGGGGGAATCGCGGGGCGACTGAGCTTGTCGGCGATCGCTTGCGCACCTGCTTCAACGACGACACGCGCGACTTCCTGGCCGAGCGTTGGCGGTGGAACGGTCGGCGTGTGTGACCGGGCAAACGTAAGAGACGATTGCAACAATATGGCGATGATCGGAAGGGCGCGACGGATCATGCTTCAAGGTCAACCTTGTTCGATTGAATTGCTCGAAGCGCTGTTCGTCGTGTGCTCCTGCTTACTGTGATAATAATAAAGGTATGCGAGCCCAAACGGCGCCACGACAGGCGAGAGCGCCCAGCAAAAGAACATGGTGAAGAGTTTGCCGATAGAGACAATGAACGCACTAACGAAAAAGACGTTGCTGCCGAGCAGATAGGCCATAATGCTTTCGTAGACGAAACGCGAATAGGGATAAAGCAGGGTCGTGACGGTCAGGAACATGTATAGGCCGATAGTTCTGTCCTGCGGGTGAAAGAGGAAATAGGCGCAGGCGGGAAAGATGAGACCGAAAAGCAAGTGTCGCAGATAATACTGCAAGGCAAAGCCGCCAAAGGTTTTTAGGAAGATGTCACGCAGCATGGCTGGTCGGTCCTTTCCGCGTTAAAAATAGGTGAGCATCACGCCAACATAGTTTGGCGAGAAATCCGATACCGTCACCGTGACAGCCGTCGGCGGCGCACCATTTTGCACGAGATAATTCTTCGTGTCCTCGCCGAGCTGGGCTGACGATGCCGTGATCTCAATGGCGCGTGAGACGTTGAGCGACGAGGTAAGCTGCGTCTGCAAACCTTTGTCAGGCGCGATAGTTCCATCTTTGATCGGAATAAAAATGGTCTGGTCATAAGCAACACCGTGTCGGTGCAGCTTATCGTCGAGATAGGCGATCTGAGCGCGAAGGCGCGCATTCGCCTGATCGATCGTCGGACCTTGGCGATCGCCCCCATTGATCAATTGCCGCGTGATGAGGCCCGATTCCAGGGCGATATTCTGCTGCGTCGCGGGCGAATTAATCGGCACGCGCTTGCTCGCATCAACACTTGGTGGCGGCGGTGGTCCACAGGCCGCAAGCGTGGAGGCGAAAGCAAGGGAGATGGTGAGTTGGTATTTCAACGGCCGCGCTCCTGCTCTTGGCGTTGCTCAGGCGCTCTAACCGATCTGTCCTGTTCTTTTGGTGCCTTGGGATCAAACATCTTGATCTCAGGCACCTTGCCTTCCTTCCGCTTTGCATCAAGTGCCGTCAGAAAGGCGGCGCGGATGGTGTCTCGGTCGGCGGCATTCGGAACTCTGGTCTCTAGATAGAGCTCCATCACATCCTTGGCGACCGTGAATCGATCTTCGATCGATTGGTCGCGCGACACGGCGCGATCCTCACGAATCTGATTTTCGGAGCTACGGGCGACTTCACGCGCGAGCGCGGCTTTGTCCTTTTCCGTCGGCTCGTAACCGCGAACGGGCATGCCCTTCAGGCTCGCCTGCATCCACACGTCGCGGCGAAAGTCTTTTGTCCCTTTAACCTCGATCGCTTGCCACCCCTTGGCCTCCGCAAGCTGGACAATGGCTTTGGCACCGTCACGCGAATGATCCCGTGGCGCGGTAATCGATGTCTCCATCTCCTTCATTATAAGCGCCCGCGAATTTTTATCGAAATACGCACCGGTATTGTGCTCGTATAGGAATTGCATCGTCAACGCATTGCGTGCCGCTTCGCGGCGCTGCGCGTTTTGCAGCGCTCGCTGCCTTTCTTCTTCGAGGATCCTGGCCGCCTCGTCGCGGGCCTCTTGCTCCTCCATGAGGCGATCGTATCGTTCTAAACTATCAGCCGTGTCCGCCATCGCTCTGTCGTGGTCGGCGTTGAGCGGTGGTACTTTGTCATCAATTGTCTGCCGGAGGCGAGCAGCATCCGCCCTGCTCTTCTCCGCCAAACTCCGAACGCGGGCATCCTGCGCCATCAGTTTTGCGACATCGACCGTCAATTGAGACCCGTAGATATTGGGATCGCGGGCATCGCGTTCGGCCATGAGTTCGAGGTTCTTGAGGCGCGTGTCCTCAAGGACGATATTTTCAATATCGTCCTTGAGGATCTGCTCAGCCTGGCGCTCTGCGATCGACTTCTCCTTCGCTTGTGCTTCGGGGTGATCCTTGTCTTGATCATCGGTCATTGCAGCACCTCCGAGGGGCTGTCGAATAAAGCGTTTACAAACGCGTCAGCGAATTGCTCGTAATCGAGCTGCGTGGGGTGTGCAGGTAGCGACGGGATGTCGGCAAGCCGTGGGAAAAGCTCTAGCGGAGCGACGCGTGCGGGTCGCGAAAGAGTCAGGCCCTTGTTCGCCTCCTCGGCCGCGCGGAGCGCGAGGAAAAGGTCGGTGATGGCGACACACCTAGCCGCGACGCGCTCCAAGTCCTTGTGAACGAGTTGCAGTGCGGAATGGATACCTTCCAATAGCTCTCGCGGCGTTTCAACATTCATGGCTTGATCCCTCCTCTGTTAAGGATGCGCGGATGGGTTAGCTCGCGAACATGGCGGCGACGAAATCATCGGCAAACTGCTTTGCCTCCGCCTGACTCGCGCCTTTCGCTGGGGGCCGCATGTCGGCAAAACGATCAATCATGGCAAGGGACAGCTTCTTGCGGTTTGCCGGAGCGAGTTTGGGTGCGGCAGGACCATCCGCTACGTCCGTCGCCACAGCCGGCTCAAGATCTTCGCGGGTGATGACCCTCGTCCGGCGCTCGATCTTTGCAAGGTGGAGATCGACATCAAGCGCCTGCACGTGCGGCGGATCGAGCAGGCGGTCCTTGAACACCGGATCATTGTAATAGACGATCTTGTCGCAGAGGATCGGTTTTGTGTTTTCGAGCGTGATGATTTCACGATGCTTACCGATCTCCTTGATTTCCTGCGGGAGCAACAGAGCGCGGCGCTGGTCGGACACGGACACCGACGCGCTGTTGAACGAGCCCCGCTGCCTGCTTACGGAGGAGGATTTGACGGTTTCGTCGCCAAGCATGCGGGAATAGTCTTCGGCATCCTTTTGCTCGCGTGGCGCGAACAGGACGCGCATGGCATGCTGCGTCTGCAACGTTTCCGCGCCTTCGCGGCCGTAGCCGAGCGGGATTTCCGCCTCAAGCTGCGCCGGCGACTGGATGATGGTGACCAGGCGCATATTGTATCCCGACATGTAAGAGATGGCGCGCGCGACGATCCCAATACGGCCAATGGACGCAAACTCATCCATCAGAACGAGGCACTGATATTTGAGATCTGGATCGTTTTGTGGAAGGTCCTTGGTATTGAGGTTGATGAGTTGCGACAGGAGAAGGGCGATAACGCGACGTGCTTCGGCGAGGTAGTTGGGAGTGATCCCCACATAAATCGACATGCGGCGGCGGCGAACGTCACGAAGGTCGAAGTCATTTTCAGTGGTGGCCGCATCGACGATGGGGTTCGCCCAGATGCCGAGCGGCGCGTTGAACGTTGAAAGGATGCTTGAGCGCGTATTATCCGACGAGGTCAGAAAACGATTCAGGGCATCGACGCACGCCTCGGAAAGGGGCGGAAGCCCACCGCTCTCGGGCGCCCATTGCTTCGACGCAAGTTGCTTCCTGCCCTTCGCGTCGACCCCGACGACGACATAGTTTCTCTCGTCGATGATCGATTGAATGTATTTGTGCGTCGGCTGGCCCTTGCCGGAAGATTGGCGCAATAGCTCGCCAATCGTCTTTGGCAAGGATGGCGTCTCAAAGAGCATGAGGCCTAGTCCGACGAAAAGGTTTTTGGCTTGATCCTCCCAGAAGCTGTCACGGCCCTCCGTGGGGTAGAGGACTTCGCCGATCGCGGAGAGGTCGCCAATCCTGAAATGCCCATCACGCACATAGGAGAGCGGATTATAACGGTGGGTCCGCATATCCTCGGCGAACGGGTTAAAGAGGTAGCACGGCTGGCCGTGCTTCGTCCTAAAACCCGCGGTGATGTCGAAATTCTCTTGCTTGATGTCGAGGGCGACAACCGAATCGGGCCAATTCAGAAGGTTCGGAATGACGATGCCGACGCCCTTGCCCGAACGGGTCGGCGCTGCGAGCATGAGAAATTGCTGACCAGTGAATGTCAGTAGCTTGCCTCTATACTTGCCGACAAGAATGCCATTGCGATTCGTGAGCAACCCGGCCTGCTCGACTTCGGCAGGCGTTGCGAACCTCGCCTCCCCGAAAAGCGCGCGGTTGGTTTGCAGCGCCTTGACGACGGCGGCCGTGAGCACCGTGCCGAGGATGAGGGCCGAACTGCCAGCCGAGATTTTAAGCCTCTTCCAGGCGATCACATTGTCGCCGGCAACCGAGTGAAACTGCCACCATGTGGTGAGGTTGGCCGTGAAGGGATTGCGATGCCATAAGGCGAGCAGGATCGCACCGGAAAGGTAGACAACGCCGACCATCGCCACGATAGCGGTGAGCGCGACGAAGAGAATGCGGAGCGTCTTCATCGCTTGGCACGCATTGTGGTCAGGCACACGTTGGCGCGGTCGATGCCAATGGCGAGTTCGCTGGAACCGGTTTGAGGTGACAATAGGGTGGTGATCATGGCGCTCCAGGCCTCGCTAATGACGAACGGACTGGCGCTTGACCGCCGGATCGAACCAGATTTCGGTGATGTGCCGTTCGGTTCCGTCACTGCGGATATGAAAGACAATGTCGATCACGGAATAGAGCATCTGCCGGATCACCTCGTAGGGGATCGCGCGGCCCTGCCGGTTCTGGAGCATCATGAGACTGAGGCGCTCGAACGCGAGTTCCGCCGAACCTGCGTGGACAGAGGTGATGCTGCCGCCATGTCCGGACGCACAGATATTGACGAAATCATAGGTTTCCGGGCCACGAAGCTCGGCAAGAAGGATTCGATCCGGCTTCATACGCATGCAGGAACGTAAGAGCGAAGCGGATGTGATCGGAGCGTTTTCTTCCTCCTTGGCTTCCGACGGGTAGAACAGGTGGACGTGATTTGGGTGGTTCGGCAAAAACAATTCCGGCACGTCCTCGATCGTGATCAACCGTTGGGACTTCGGAATCTCCTGCATGAGGGCTTTCATGAATGTGGTCTTTCCCGAACCGGTCGCGCCGGCAACCACGATCACTTTGCCAACCCTGACAGCCCGCTGCAGGAAGCGGGCATAGTCCTTGCCCTCATAGAGGCCGACGAGCTCCATTTCCTCCTCGGAGAGGTCGGCGATAATCGGCCTGATCTTGGAGAAAAAGCCTTGCTCGACATAAGTCTCGATGTCGCGCAACAGGAAGGACGGCTTGCGGATCGTCATCGAGATGGTGCCGTCTTCACAGGCGGGCGGCATGACGAACTGGACGCGTTGGCCCTTCGGCAAGATCGCCGAAAGAACGGGACGCGTGTCGGAGAACTCGTTGGATGAGAATTTGGCGACGGCGGTGCCTAGCGACCGCATATGATCATAGGTGATCGGCGCATCGTGCCGCTCCCACTTGCCGTTGCGCTCAACGAAAACCTCGTCGGCACGATTGGAACAGATCTCGGTCACGTCCGGCTGCTCAAGCCATTCGGTGAAAGGCTCCAGAAAGTGCAGGACGGACGTGTCTTTGCTGGTTTTCATCTCGGCACGGTCCAGGGGGAGGCTTTGGAAGTGTAGACCGTCGAAAAATCGAGATCGCGAGCAACAAAGATGCCGACCGTGTCGCCCTGGTTCTTGGTCAAGGTCGGCGGGATGTTGATCGTAGCGTTGAGTGCATTCGTGATCAGCGAATCCGGAGCGCCGGTCGATATGTTGGTGGTATTATTGGTGTTATTGCCGTTCTTCGACTGCATGGCGGTCTGAACGGCATTCTGGCCAATCTGCTCGCCGGTCGTGAACATGCTCAGCAGCACGGCCGCGCCAAACCGCTTGAAATAGTGATTGTCGACATAGCCGGGAAGGCCGGAGTTGCCGAGTCGGTCAGTGCCAGGAGAATCGAGAGACACGACGACGCCGGTCGCGGTTTTGATCCGATTCCAAAGCACGAATAGCCGCTCGTCCCCAACATGAAGGTTCGCTTGATATTCGCCCGTCAGGGTCGATCCACGCTCGATCAGCACAAATTTTCCGTTATCGGAAAAGACATCATTGGTGACGGTGCACGAGGTCATGCCCGCGACGGACGAATTGATGGCGGTATTGAGCGAGCAATTGATGAACGAACCTTTGGCAAGGATGAAATTCCGGTTGCCAATCATCTGTGCGGCACGGCCAGGCGTGGACGTGGACACCAAGAGTGCGCCAAGCCCGCTCTGCGAGCCCTCCGTGGCGGCTTGCTGGTCTGCGGGCGCGGCGGCTGGCCGGTTCGGAACCGACACCATCATGTCGGATGCGGATTTGTCGACGATGATGGGCACTGGCCTCGCGGTAACGGGCACGACCTGCGACGCCAACGCTGCAGCTTGCACGGGAGGCGCGGCAGGCGGTTGCTGTGGCGGTGGGACGGGTGGAGGCGCTTGCGGAGGCAACTGGAACGTGCGCGCGGCGAGGCCGTTCCGGACCTGGCCCGCCGCCTGCACCTGCTCGGGCTTCCGTTTGAAGAAGAGGTAATAACCAGCGGCGATCGTGCCGCCGAGAGCGGCAATCAAAAAGACCGATGCGACGACTTGCCGGCCTTGGGCCGAGCGCCCGCGACCGCCTTCAAGCGAAACCGAAGGGTTCGCCGGCGGAATCGCGCCATCGAGTGTGTCGTTGTCTTGGCTCATCGTCGATCATTGTCCCTGTACTGGTGCGGCTGGCGTCGGCAAGGCAGGCATCGCGGAGGATGTACTTGGGGGCGCAGCAACGGCTTTACCCGTGGTTTCCTGTCGGCCGTTCGCAAAGGGCAGTTTCTTTTTGAACGTGCGTGCGATGTCGGGCACGGTCGAGCCGCCCTGTGGCGGCACTCCTACGGCGTCGAAGGCTTCGTTGTAGACGCCAACCGCGCTGTCACCGCTTCGCAGCATGAGGGCACGCGCGACGCGATGCACGACCAAGGTGTCGCCCTCGACGTGATGGTCGATAATCGACTCCTTACCGTCGGCGCCGACCAGAAAGACCGACGGAAAATCGCCGTTTCCGGGGAAGCGCAGATAGGTAAAGTGGCCGTCGTCCCAGGCAGAGGATGGCCGGATATTGTCGGCATTGGCGCCGACCGCCATGCTGTAATTCCAATTCTGAGGCGGCGCCCGCTGGGCAAGCTTACGCTCCGCGGCGCGCTGGCGGGCGAGCTCACGGGCGGCGGCAGCCTCTTCGGCCGGATATTTGATGTAGAGTGCATAGGTTGCCTCTTGCGGAGAACCGACCAATTTGAGGTCGAAGGCATAGGTATGCTTGTCGGTGGTGACCAGCAGATTGGTCGCCCATTGATCCGGAGTCGGCAGGATCGCAGCAGTTTCCTTGTCCGCGCTCTTAACGGTTTTGGGCTTGATGAAAAGGATATGGCCACGCGGGCTGAGCTCCCAACCGGAGCCAAAGCCGCTCGCGGCGTCTACGATGTTTTCGTCCCCCTTGAAAATGATCTCCGAGGCGATGCCCGGATAAGCATGCAGGGTCGGAATCAGATTTGGGTCATAATTGGAATATTGAATATGGCTGTTCGATATCTCGGCATGCGCGCTCGGCGTCAGAGCAACTAAGACAAGACACGAGAGAAAGCTATGTCGCATGGGCTGTCTCAATTCTGCGCGCTCGACGAAAGTTCCGGGTCGACGCGATAGGTTGTGACCTGAAAGGCGAAGGGGTTAATGAGCCGCAAGCTTTCCTTCATGGTTGACGGGTTCTGATAGGCATAGCCGACCGTCGCCACCCAATGGGTGACGGCGCCGTGGCCCGGATCGTCAACGCGCTTTGTCTCTTTCGTGAACCGGACGGTGCCGGTCCAATTACCGTTGGGAACAACCGAATTGATCGTGATCGTCGCCTTCACCTTATCCTGAAACGTCTTGTCGAGCGCCTTGTCGCCTATGAAAAGTTGCCCGTATTCGGCAGCGACATTGGGCATCGACGTCGCGCCGACGAAATTGTAGTCCGTCTGCAGCGTGTACCAGTCGTAGGTCTCCCGGTGGGTGACATATTGGGCAAGCCAGTATTTGTCGCGGGTGTCCTGAAACGTTGTTTCGGCAGGGGCTGACAAAGTGTCGAGGACGTCGACCGCGCCCGTTGTGGTATTCTCACGGATAAGGTACGGCACGCGCTGTTTCAGCGGCATCATCACCATGATCGTTGCCCACGAAATCAATGTGAGGCAACACGCCACGCCGGTGACGCGCCAAGCCGTTCTATTGGAGCGCTGAACCTGATAGATCCGTGACGATTCCCAGTTGAGCGCGGCGTCGTAGTGGTCGGTCGGCTGAGGCTGTGCGAGTTTCCTGCGGAAAAGGGCCATATGTGTGTCCTAGTTCGTGCTGTTCGGGTTCTGGGCCTGGCGGAACATCGGATTCCACACTTTGTTGGGATTGATTTTGCTGGCGGCCCACTGGACCCCTTTCTTCGCCCCCTGGACGCCTGCGGCGGCTCCGCGCCCTCCACGACTCACATTTCTGACGAGGTTGCCAACCGGATTGAGAATGCTGGTGGCGTTCAGGACCGAGATGGACATCCCGCCGGCCAATTGTGCGGACACATTCGACACTTCAAGCATGACCTTTGCCAGGCCAAAGGCGAGCGCGAGCAATTCGATGATCGGGAAAAATATGCTCTGGTCTGACGAAGACGGGTCGACCTTTTTCACGTGGTCGTCGAAGATTTGCACCGCGATCATCAGAATGAGCGACACGACGGCATATTTGAAAATATAGGTCATCACCTGGGACAACCATGCTTCGAAGAACCGCGCCGTGGCGGGCCAGAGGAGAAAGGCAATGAAAAGCGGGCCGAGCGCGATCATAACTTGAAGGAAGATCGTCGCGATCAAGATCATATACGCGCCGGGGATCAGGATAACGATAAGGCCGACTGCAGTCACAAAGATGCAGCAGAGATACTCGACGTAGGGGCCGAAGTCGTGCCAACCCAAACCCTTCATCATTTCGATGTACTTTTGGATGACGGTGAAGCCATCGTTCAAGGTTGTGTCGAGCATCGAAAATCCGTTGGCGTTGCTGTTGCCCGTAACGGCCGCCGCCATGCCGGTTTGGAGGTCCGTCAAGGTTTGCGACACCTGTGTGAAATAGGTGTAGTTCAGGGCAAACGCGCCAACGATCGCGGCGATGAACGCCTTCTTGATAAAATCCTGAAAGGGCGCAGTCACAAACCCGCCAAGGATCATATATCCGTAGATGGTCAAATAAAGCGCCAGCGCCACAACAACGATCGGATTGATCTGGGTCATGATGTCTTGTGCGCGCGAATTCACGATCGTCGTAAGGGCGTTCTGAATGCTTTGCGACAGGTCCGAGAACAGGGTGACATTCATGAGGGGCGCTCGTGATGGGCGACTTCCCGCGGCCATGGCATCAGGCTGCGACAACCACGTTACTGGCCGAAGGAAGACACGGTGGAGGGAATGCCACCCGTGCGAGACAGGACAGATGCGTTATATTGCGCCTGCTGCTCTTGCAGGATTTTGTCGTTCTGGTCCGCTGCGAACATCTGCATCTTCAGCTTGGAATCGGTGGCCTGCAGACTATTCTGCTCGGCCCCAATCCTTGCCGTCATCTCAGCCGCGCCTTTCACGTCGCTGGTGGCGTTGATTTGCTGCATCAGGCTTTGGATCTGGTCCAAGCGCTGACCCGCGACGGAAAGTGCGTTGTTGGCAAAATCGAGGTCTTGTGCGGACTTCTTGCTCTGCGCGTAACAGAGTGTCTGCGCCTGAGAATCAGTCTGCGACGCGCAGCGGTCAAAAATCTTTGCCGTGTCGTAGAGTGTCTGGGCAGTTGAGGTAAGGCCATTGCCGGTCTGCTGCAGGTTCTGGTACGTCTGTTGCCAGTTTTGCGGGAAATAATCGTTGAGCGCCGGATTGCTATTGATCTGGCCGAACCCGCGCGATCCGGTCATCGAGTCGTAGGTGGCTTGCAGCGTCTGGAACTGGCTTTGCAGGGTCTGCAGCTGGTTCATCATCCCTTGGAGCTGCTGCGCCCATTGGAGCATGGTTTGCGCCTGCTGGGCGATCGACGTGTTAATAGCGGTCGGATCTATCACGACATCGACGGCACGCGCACTTTGGCTCGACAGGAACGTGGCGGCTAAAGCGGCGATGGCAAATGCTCTAAAGTGTCTCATGCGGTCCTCCGGATGGAAAGGTGCTTGCGGCGCTCGTGAAAGATCGGTTCCCAGACGGCGGGGTCTTCTCCAACCTCGCTCAAGATTTCGTGCAGCAGCTCGATCGTGTCGGTGCTGCTCGACATCAGGGCCAGCTCTTGGTCGAAGCCTTTGAGGCTGAGCGTGGCGATCGCGGACTTCTGGCCGTGTTTGACCAGCATCATGCGACTGTCTTCGGCCAGGTTGCGGATGAGATTAAATTCGGCCTCGGTGGTCTTGAACCCGCCGACATATTCGTCACGGTCGGCCTTCGGGTTGGGCAGATAGATCTCGGTGGCACACTGCTGGATCAATTGGCTCGCGAATTTGGACTCGAGAAAGCTCGAGGGCATTTGGGTGGCGAAGTTGCCAAGGCCGTTCTGCTTGCGGATAGTGAGTTGTTTGTTTCCGGCAAATTCGCCGAATGCGGGGTCGTCGATCCATTTCCATGCCTCGTCCATGCGATAGACGAAGCGGCGGCCGTCGATCACGCTTTCCATCCGATGCAGCAGGTACATCGATATCGGCGTGCGAACGGCGGCATTGTCGAGGAAGTCGGTGCCGTCGAAGCCGTAGTGCGAATGGCTATTGAAGTCGATCGCATCAACGGGGCAGTCGAAGACCCAGGCAAAGGACCCTTCGCGCCCCGAACCGTCGTCGTAGCACCAAGCCGACAGGCGCTTGGCAAGGGAATTTTCCCGTTCCTCGCGGGTGACGCCCTCGGTCAGGTTTTGCAAGAGAACCGAGATCCGCCTCACGGGCTTCGGCATGCGCATGACGGAACGGATGGCCTGGGTGAGGCGGATGTCGTCGCTGGCCGTCAGCGCCGTCCCGGCCAGCTTACGCATCAATTGGCCGAGGAAAGCGATATTGGCTTCGGTCGCCTCCATTTGAAACGGATTGAAGCCGGTCGGCCTACCGTTCTTGACCGACAGATATTTGCCGCCGATCCTGCGTATGATGAGTTCCGCGCCGTGATCCTTATCAAAAAAGACTTCCGTGTAGCCGGTCGGATTGTTGGCAAACTTCTGGCTCTGCATGAGGAGATGCGACATCAGCACCGTCTTGCCAGAACCGGACTGACCTATAATGAACGTGTTCCCGAGGACCTTGCGGTCCGTCGCGTCATCGTCCTCGCGCGAATAGTGGTAATTGAAATAGAGCGGCTGGCCCGATGGGCTTTTGAGCAGCGTGACGGCCTGCCCCCACGGATTATTGTCCCGCTTGCCAGCCATGAAATTGTGAAATCCGGCGAGGCCCGCGAAGTTTCGGGTGGTCAGGTTGGCGAGCCGGGGACGATAGGCGAAGTTGCAAGGAATCTGGGCGTAGAACGCGGCATCAATGGCCGTCACGATCTGCGCTGGAATAAAGCCCATGTCCATGAGAACCGCGATGGCGGTCGCGCGGTTCTTCGATGTCTGTTCCGTGGTCGGTCCGAAAACAAGCAAGGAAAAATGGTACTCGCCCATGGCAAACTCGCCTTGGGTGAGCTGGTCCATCGCCTCCGACATTTCCTCGATCTGCGTGACCGATACGTCCTGCGTATTCGAGAGCTGCTTTTGCTGCTTATCGAGATATTTCAGCGCGGCCGGCTTCGAGAAAAATGAGAGGGATTGGGTGACGATGAACTCGAAATTCTGATACAGCAACGCGTTCAGAATGCCGGGTTCCGTATAGGCCGCGTAATCCTTGAGGTCGATCCCTTGCGCAAACCGAGTAGCAGCCGGATGGCGGATTTCGATTGTGTCTACGCCGCTGAATAGCCACGCGTTGCCGATATATTCGTTGATCGGCGCCGCCGGCAGCCGCGTTTTCTGCCAGACGCCGGAGACAAGATAATTCAGAAAAGAAATGGCCTCCGAGCACTTGTGGCCGTTCTCATCGGTGTAAGCGCCAAGCGGGGTCGGATCGTAGCGCCGTAAGCCCGCCTCGATTGGCAAACAGATGTCCTTGAAAGTCGTCATCGCGTCGGTCAAATCCTTGCGGATTTCAGCGATGCTGCGAGAACGTGACCGCGCAAAGCGGCGGTTGAGTGTGCCGACAACGGGACGGTAGATGATCGTGAAATAAATCTCGTTCGCCATCATCCGGTAATCGGCGAACGAGTCGAAATATTTCTCATTGTAATTCTGACAGAATTCATTGCCGAATTTCGCCTCAAGGCGATCCGCGATCTGGCGCCGCACGATGTGCGACCACACCGCTGTGTGGTCGCTGGCGATCGATCGCAAGAGCGTGTTGAGCTGGTTCTTGCGAATGACCAAATCATCGAGATCGGCCGTCTCGAAGGAGATCCCATCGAGACGCCAGATCCGGAGCAAGTCGCCCTCCTTCGTGATCAGAACTTCGTCTGACACGTGGTTGGAGATGGGAATGTAATCCGCGATCGACCTGTCATTATCGATCTGGTCCTTGAAGCGCGTTTTCATTGGGTCTTCCGCTTTTTGAAAACAATGGGATTGAAGGCGTGGGCACCCCAAAAACTGGTGTTGCGGACGCCGACCCTGAAACGCGCTTTGAGATAAAGAAGGCGGAATTTTTGATCGTCGTTCCGGACGATCAACCGCATGAGAAGGTAGACGGGAATAAGCAGGAACAGGAGCAGCATGTTGCGCGAAAGAGCGCACACCGCGAACCAGCCCATGCCCGTGCAAGCCAATGGGACGACCGGCACTCCCCACCACATCGCTGGGCGAGTGCAACCCTTGAAAACAGGGTCTAAGGCTTCAGCTTCTTTGGCCACGGCAGACTAGCCCCCGCTGCCGCCGAGAATCATGTTCGCGATCTGGGTGGCGCCGGCGATCAGCAAAGCGCCGCCGATGATCGGCACGAGGTCCATGAACTGCGCGTGCATGAACATGAACTTGTAGCCACACCAGATGATGGCGATGACGCAGACGCCGACCGATATCCCGTTCAAGGTGGTTTCGATCGTTTGCAGCAGGGTGTTCACGGTCGAAAGTCCACCCCCGCTTCCGCTCGTTTGGGCGAACGCCGCGTCGCAAAGCACAAACAAGCACAGAATCGCGAGAGGTAGGTGCCGCTTAACCAAAGTCATTTCGTTCTCCTAGTTTGTGGTTTTCCGTTGCTGCGCAACGATTTCTCCGCTCTGGTCGTCCAGATCAGATCTATTGGGCCGCGTGAATTTCCCGCTCTCTGGGAAGACAACGGCGGCGGATTGCTGTTCGGTCGGCTCGTCATCGGAAAAAAGAACGACCGGCGCAGCGGGGTGCGGCTTGGAAGGCGTGACCGCCACATTTTCCTTTGGAGCTTTTGGAGCGTCCTGCTGCGATAACCCAGGATCGCGGACGACCGCGATCGGCGCGACCGCGTTCAGATCTGCGGCCTGCGCGACGCGTTGCACATAGCTCGTATGGTTGTAGTCAGCGACGAAGCCGCGCGTGAAATTACCCGAGTAGTAGCAGGAGACGGCGGGCCAAAACGGGTCTGCATAGACTGTTTTGGCGCGCTGATAGCAATCGGCGAGAATGTCCGCTGCCGCGCGGAGATTGGCGCAGGGCTCAAAGGCCGTGGCATAGCTCATGTTGTATCGGGAGAGGTTATGGAGGTTAACCTGTCCGAGTCCCATTGAGAAATTGAAGCCCTGGTTGCGCAAGGCGATCGCGGTGGCAACCGCCTCCTCGCGAGAGCGCGGTTGGCGAACGAGATGGCCGCCGACGACACCAATGCTGAAGGGATTGCCAGACGATTCAACGCGCACAATCGCAGCCAAAGTGCTTTGGGGAACACTCGCATAGCAAGAGGCTGGGACGGCTGGTGGAAGAGTGACCAAAATAATTCTCTTTAAAAAACGGTGTGCGGAACGGGGCTAAAATCGATCAGGGGGAAGAGAACGACGAAACCGTCGACGGTATTCCTCCCTGCCGATCAAGTGTTTTCGCTGTCTGCTGCTGTTGCAACTCCTGCACGAGATCGTTTTGTTTCGCGTCGGAGAAGACGTACATTTTCAGTATGCTGTCTTGCAGGGTAATATTCGCCTGCTCGGCCTGCATGCGCGAAATGATGTCCTGCGAGGATTTGGCATCTCTTGTAATGTCGACCTGGCATTTCAAGAGATTGATCTGCTGATCCTCATTGGAAATGTTCTGCAAACCTTCGTTCATATTGGCCAAATTCTGAGCGGTGCGGGCCGCGTTGGCCTGGCAGAGGCTCGCCAATGTGGGATCGGACTGGGTGCAGCGGTTGTAGAGCATCGCTGTCGAGTAGATCTGCTGTGCATCCGAGGTCAGCGCGCTCGCGCCCTGCTGGGGAATTGCGTTGAACGAGGCTTGCCAGTTCGGGGGCAACGTCTGATTGATGTTGTTAAAAAGGCTGCCGAGCATGAAATTGCTCGTCATCGTCTGAAATTGCTGGTCGAGGATCTGCAGGTTCGCAGCATTTGTGTCCGAAATCAGATCCATCTGCTGCTTTTGCTGCGTCCATTGCAGCAGTGTCTGGGTGAATTGCTCAACGTGAATGGTGATTTTGGTCGGATCGATGACAACCGGCCCCACGGTCTGTGCCGCGACACTTATCGGGAGTGCCAAGAGGGCAAACGCGGCGACGAATTTACGCATGCGGCTCTCCCTTACTGTAACGAAATCTTTTGCAGGCACGATTGAAGCGGCTTGCCTTGCACGATCGTGATCAGCGTCAGCGACTTGTGGTCTTGGGACAGGACCGCCTTGGCGGACGAGTCCTGTAGCGGAAAGCACGAGTCGTTGAGTGCAGCCGCGTCCGGATCGGCGCTGGTGCGCGACCAGACGACTTTGTTGTCCTTGATCTTGGCCACTTCGATCGGACACATCGGAATCGTCTCCTCGATCTCCTCCACGGTGTTCGAAGTCGTGTCGCACAGCGAACCGCCGTACTTACTCCCGCCCGCCAGAATGGAAACGAGAATGGTCGTGTCCCCATCTTGGATCAGGGCGTTGCGGGTCTTCGCGCGGGTCGCGAACGGCTTGCCGGCATTCGGGCCAATTCTGATCTTGTCGTGCCGCAAGTCGGCAAACTGGTTCTTCCAGACGATTTCGAGTAGCGGGTTCGTGGGCAACATGCCAACGGCTACGTCCTTCATGTCGACTTCCTGGCCGAATGCTGCGCTCGTCAAGGCAACGAAAGCGGTGGCGACAATAAGGCGCTTCATTGGGTTGCTCCCTGGCTCGTGGTTCCGCCGTTGATGGTCAAACCGGGAAGGTTCGCGCCGATCTCCGTGTTGATCATGTCGGGCGTGCAAACTTTGGGTGCCGGATCGGACTGGGCGGCATTGCCGCTCTCGCCGTTTCCACCTGTCGTGCCGGTTCCTTGAGGAGCGCTCGACACGGCTGGGCCAGCCCCCTTCCCTCCCCGGATGGCTTGCGCCATTTTGCAAATCGACGTGCCGTTGATGTCGGAAAAACCGTTACAGCTGCCTTTCGACACCATTTTCTGGCAGTTCGCCGCGCCGAGTTGGATGCAGGCCAGAAGAAATGCGGAATCGACAGTCTGGCCGTCAAAGGTGCCTATGGATCGAAGCGTCTTGACGGCGGGCGTATCGACGGCAGCAGCTGTCAGTTGAACCCAACTCGCTGCCTGCTTTTGAATGCCGGCGTTGGCATAGGTATGAGGCGTGTAGCTGCCATATTTGGCGAGGTTGCCGACATTCATTTGGAGCAGGCCTGTGCAGCACGTGCCGTTCCAAATGCCCTCGTTTCCCCCCGATTCCATGTTGACGGCAAGCGAGCCCGCCTGACCCATAATTTGGGCGTCATAGCCGGGAGACGCGGCAACCGCGGCCTGAATCTGCGAGACGGAATCGCTCGTCTTCGGTCCGATTTGTTGCTTCGGTCCGGGGGCCTGTAGACCGTCAACAACGCGGGCGATTGCGGGCGTTAGAAGGAGCGCAAGCGCGAGGAAAATAAGCGACCCAAATCTCACAATGAATATCCGCAATTCTGACAAACTCATTATAATGAGTTCGTGCCAGAAAAGTGAACGAGGCGCAAGGGCATTTGTGACACGAGGCATGCAAAACCGCCCTGCCCCGGCCATAATCCCGCTACCATTCGTCGCGGTCCCGACAGAGTTATGCAGATTTAGTGGTTATTACCACGATTGGTCTCATTGCGCGGGCCGTTTGAGGGTTCGTCGTTTCTGGTGCGACGCAGTTCTTTGCCGCCGCCGCATTTTTGCTGAGCGATTTGGCGACAACGTACTGGCTCCGTTGTCGCGAAAGACCGGGCGCCTTGAGACCATCGTTCATCACCTGGGACTGGCACTGGGCGGCAGGACCGCCTCAGCCTTCGCCGATCGCCTCATGATGCCGGTGAGCAACGATACCCTGTTGCGTGTCGTGCGCCGTAGAACTGAACAACCACGTGATAAGCTCGCCATCATCGGCAACGACGACTTCGCGTTTCGGCGCGGCCAGCGATACGGGACGATTGTTTGCGATCTCGAACCGCGCAGGCCGGTGACGTTGCTGCCCGATCGCGAGCAGGCAACATCCCAGACATGGCTCTCGGATCATCCGTCCATCAGGACCGTCGCACGTGACCGGGGTGGCGGGTATGGCGAGGCCATCGCCAAGGCCTTGCCGCACGCCGACCAGGTGGCCGACCGCTGGCACCTGATGGAAAACGCCAGTCGAGCCTTTCTCGACGCCGTCGGCAAATCCATGCGGCAGATCCGAAGGGCGGTCTGCAGCACCATCATCGATCCGAAGCCTCTGACCTATGCCGAACGGCTGCAGTATGAAGGATATCAGCGCCGGCAGGAGACGAACGAGGCCATTCTGGAATTTTGGAAGCAAGGCATTCCGATCAAACGGATCGTCAAACGCACCGGGCATAGCCGCAAGCTCGTCCGCAGCGTCCTGCGCGGTCAGCGCTCCGACGTGTTTCGGGTTCGGCAAAGTTCGCTCGAGGCATGGTTGCCTTGGCTCGACAGCCGGTGGGAACAAGGCGCGCGCATTGCTTCGGCCCTTTGGCGCGAAATGCGCGAGTAGGGTTTCCGCGGCCAGATCGGCGTCGTCTCGGAATGGGCGCGGCGCCGACGTCTGGCGGAAAAGACCGATCAAAGCGCACTTGCTCGCACGCCTTCGGCGCGCACCATCGCGAGGTTTATGACGCTGGCACGTGACGACCTGTCCAAGTCGGACGCCGTACTGATCGGAGCAATAGAGAACAATATTCCGGACCTCTTTGGTCATCGAACCTGCTCGGGCCCCCGGGGAAAGGCCATGCGGTCGAGGATATCTTAAGCTCGGGTAGTCAACTATAACGCCATGCAGCTGTTGGCTTGGGACGCGTTCGGCTTGGCCGATCGGTACTGGCCTCATTAGTGATGATCACGTCCGCGCCACGGTCGCTCAAAGACACTCGCCGTGCAACACGGCGGCATTGGTCGTCTGAAGACAAGATCAGGATTGTGTTGGAAGTCTTGCGCAGCGCGAGGGGACCGCTGCCTCGCAATATTACGGCTGGTCGAAGGAGTTCCTGGAAGCTGGCAAACGGCGGCTGGGCGGTGATATGCACGCGAGGTCACGTCCGGGGAAGTCAAGGATTTGCGCGCGAGATACAGGCGAGCGCGCCGCTCCGCGGTAAGGGCGCCCACAAAACGATCCGAAAGCATTCGCAAGTTAAATGCACTAACCGCAAGTTAAGTGCACTAACCAAAGACTTGGTGATAACTTTCCAGCTGGAAACGGGGAGCGGTGGAAAGAGGGTGCGCACAATGTTCGTTTTGACAAGCATTCTGGGTCAATCTGTATATGCATCGAGATGCGCAGTCGTTATCGCGTTCCTGGTGGGAGCGGTGCGGCAACTGGTCTGTGGGAGCCGATAGCTTTGTCGCGCGATACCACAGTTCGGACGTTCTGGTACGGCTCGCTTACCCGTGCATTCGTCATGTCTCCGCTGCGATATATCGCGCTTAGAACTGAGACATCGTCGAAAGGGAATATGGTATGGTGTTGTATTCCGCCGGCGCTGAGCGGGAAAAACAGGGCAATCACAAAATCATCACCAAAGGTTAATGTGTTATATTTGTGGATATGTGGTTTTTCTCACATATCGAAGCCGGTCGCAGCGCTAGCCTCTCAGGAGGCTTGGGGGAGATAACGCAACGAATTCGCAATGTTTATGCAATCTTGCCTTGCAGTGGCTGTGCACTGCAACAGCAGGCCATTGCTGCCGTGTGCGTACAGCAGTTCGGTCGCGCAGGAAGAAGAGTGAAGTCGCTATGCATTGCTAAATTGTGGGGGGTGGACCGTGATAGAAGCGTTTGCCAACCAGCACACGGAGCCTACCCGTCGCTTGGAAAACGACGGCAGCGGCGGCGCCCAAAATATGGCGCCAGACGCTGAGCCACCTTCCTTAAAGACAGGTCCTGCGACGGCCACGCCTGATCTTACTATTGACCAAGTCCATATCGGCGCAGCGCTTTCACGGTTGTTTGCTGCGAGTCTTGGCGATGCGATCATGGTCATGTCGCAGTCGTCTCACTATAAGCATTGCGCGCTCAGCGATATCGAATGGCTTCTACTCCCGCCGGCTCGTCTCGGGCAGATCTACATTGCCGAGATGGCGCACCGGGAGAAGGGTTTTAGAAAACCCATCGCGCTCCTGACCTGGGCTTTTGTTTCTGAGGAAGTGGATCAACGCTTGCAGCAAGATTTGCGGCGTCCCGCCCGGTTGCGGCCGGAGGAATGGAACAGCGGCGATATCGGCTGGATCATCGATGCTGTCGGCGGCCAACAGGGCATTGAATCGGCCCTGACGTGGCTCAAGCACAATGCTTTTAAAGGCCATCGAATGAAGATGACGGTCTTCAATGCACACGGCGCCGCTCATATCGCAATTGTCGAAGGAGCGTCACACGACACGTAGAATGCAAGTGCATTTTCATTTCGGAGAGTTCAACTCATGCGGCTCGCGCTTAAATTCCTTCTTGTTTTCGCCGCCCTCATTTTGGGCTGCATAGCAATCTGGAAGATCAGCTATCCGACCTATAGCTTCCGGTATCGATTGACCTTGAATGTCCAGGTCAACGGTATTGTGAGATCCGGCTCCAGCGTCATCGAAATGATATATTGGCCAAAGCCTACCTGGTACTATGCGGGTGGGCCATCGGTTGACTTTCACGTCCGTGGCACTGCGCCGACGGTCGATCTCGGAGAAAAGGGGCTCTTATTCGCGGTATTTGAACCGGGATATGGTCATGAGGGATTTGAACTCCTTCCGCTGCAGGCGTATGGCGTCGTTCCCTTGAATTCAGTCGTTGGCGACCCGGGGCTGCGAAGGCTGAGTGCAATGCAACAACCGCGAATTGATATCCCGCCCAATCTAGTGCCCGAATTGGTGCGCTTTCGCAATATCGATAATCCCAAGACAGCCGAGAACGTCGATCCACGAAATCTCAGTGCGACGTTTGGCACAGGTGTCGACCTATTAGACGCCACCTTGGAGCCGACGAGCGATGCGATCTCTGAAATGCCGAGCAATTGGCCCGACTGGCTCAAGAACCTTAAAGTTGCTTACTTTCTTGACGGTCAATTCGCCTGTGGTCCTCAAAGTCAGAGCCTGTGTTTGCAAGGGGCGCAATTCAAAGGATTCTGAAAATGGCTGACGACAATACTCCTGACAACAATACTCTGTTCGAAGCGATCCTAGCCATGGACGCTTATGATCGCGATGCGGTGACCGGCGCGTTAGCGCGCCTCCCTGGGACCTCGACGACGGTATCCCGCCAGCTAGGCAACGCAACTTTTGTAAAAGGGTCTGACGACCCTGACACGCTGTTCCACGCCATCGCATGGAATTGGGGCGGCCAGACCGTGATTTCCTATCGCGGTACGACTGACATTTTGAGCGATCTTTTCAACGGTTACGGCGTTGGCGCCAGCTACCCGAACGGACCGATGGCGCAAGAGGCGATACAATTCTATCAGTTGGTAGCAAACTCGAATCCGCAGTTTAACGGCGATTACAGAACCGCGAACATTTTGCTTGTGGGGCACTCACTTGGCGGGGGCCTCGCAGGCTTTGTTGCGGACATCTACAGTCAGAAAGCAGTTATCTTCGACAATATGGCGTTTGAAGCAGCCGCGACCACGGCTTTCACTGAGTCGATGCCTACATCAAGCCCATACGGCCAGTTTCCGCCACAAAATCCCACTTTAAAAAGTTTGATCTACGGATCCGGAACGCCATTTCCGGGCTCGATCAGCGGCATCTCCGCCTATGCTGTTGTCGGCGAGGCGATTGAGGACTTGCGCGCACTGCAGACGACTCATGTGAACCCCATCAAACCCTATGGACAAGCTTCCAGCATCCCCGGATATAATGGGGCCGATCTGCATCGCATGGCGGTTCTGGTCGATTTGATGTGGGCGCAGATCAATAACAAGACGGCGTGGCAAAGCGTTGCTACTCCGCTCCTGGGGGCGTTGTTCAACGACGCGGTTGCCAAAGATGCTTTGGGGAGTGAAGCAGTTGCTTCTCAGTTGCGCGACGAAATCGCCTATTCGGCCGTTCCAACCGGATATCAACCATTTGGTACCCAAGCCATCCAATCGATGTTCAACGATGCCGATACGCTTGGGGACCTTGTAAGCACTAATAAATTGACAGGAGTTCTCAATGGCAGTGGCATTCAGGATGCTCTTGCGGAAATCCTAGTGCAATATGCGGGCGAGCAGGCCATCACGGCGGCAAAAGCTGGCGGGACAACTGATGGGACCGCCGCAGGCGATGGCGTGCTCAGTGTGGATGGAACAACATTAACGGTCAATCTTGGTCCAGCAAAATGGGTGTCCAACCCTCAGCAGACATCACCGGCTATCTTTGGTCGGGATGACTTTGCATCGCTTTTGTTGCAATCTACGTTTGTTGATCAAGGGTATCGCGACACAGGCTACGAAGTTTTTCTTTACGAAAAGATGGCTGCGATCGTTACAAATTATGTGACGCAAATCCAGGCTGCCCTCGGGCCGAACACAAATTTGTCTAGCGGAAGCCCCAGCGGCGCCATTCTTGTCGGTTCCGATGGCAGTGGAACCATCACCGTCGGAAATGGCAGTAGTTTGATCGTTGGCGGCTCGCAAGTCACCGTCGGCGACGGCAACAATCTCATTATTGGGGAGAGCGGCGACGAGACGATTTCGCTAGGAGGAGGAAACAATATCGTCGCAGGAGGCACACAAGGCAAGGCGACGGTCGATTATACAGCCCTCGATGCCAAGACGGGTCCGCATCAGTACGAACTAAGCGCGGGGTCTTACAAGTTGGCCGGAGATATATTGGTTACCAAGACGCGCCTTGGCGCCGCCGCGTCATCAGCTACGCAAGACGATCTGACCCATGTCTCCCAGCTTACGGTCGGAACCTCGGACGCGGTCAAGTTGGACGGTCCCAAGCTGCAAATCAATATCCAAGATCAGGCGCTCACCCCTGGCGGCGGTACACAACATGGCGCAATTGATTTGCCGAGTGGGACAGGAAAGACCTATGCCCTGAGCGGAGTCAGTCGGATCGGAGCGAGCGGAGGCAATGAGACATTCAACGTCGACTATGGAGCGGGCGGTGGCTCACCTATGTTGCTCATGGCCGACGGGACCGGAAACGATTTTGAGTTTAAAAATACTGCACACGCGAGCACGACTTTCGTATGGGGAGGCACTGGGAACGATACTTTCGACTTTGATCAAACTGCCAACGTCTGCGAGCTGAGAATTGCCGGGTTGACCGAAGCCAATTTGTCTGACCTGGACTTAACGAAGTTGGCGAACAATTTAGAGTCTGAAGGGTTTATTCAACAAAATAGTACAGTAATCATCAATCCCACGAATACGGACAAATTGGAATATCAGGGCGAGGAGATCAACTCCCCTACATATCAAATGCTGAGTCAAGATCAGAGTTCCACAATCTATACATCGAATTTAACGGGACAGATATTATCTCTGAGCAGTTGGGAGTGGGGAGAATCCTTCTTCTATGGGTCAGATAAATTCAGTTACAATATTGGTTTTCCTCGCGCGGAAAATGCGACATTTCCAAGCTTGATTATCAACCCTCTTGGGTCCGGCCAAACGTCATCCAACGAGCAATCTGGCAAATATAATACAGAGGGCGATCCACTTCAGGGATATACGCTCACAAGGTATGGTTTTACTTATGATAAATCGGCGCCAACGGATCTATCTGGTAATAAGATAATGATTAGCGGATGGGTGCCGGGAGATTTTGGAATCAACCCAATTGGTAATGGACCAGCAGAGATTGGCGTGTGGACAAATGTGGGATCCAATGGGCCGGTCTCACAAAACGTGCCGGCATACCCGGCGTTGCCACCAAACTACTTCGCAAATTCTTCATCCATTGAATCCCAATTGTTGTTGAACTTGTCCGATTATCTCTTAAGCCCCCAAGGCAGTTCGAGTGGTTCAGGTTCTGGAAGCGGGTCGACCGGTGGAACTCCGCCCCAGCCCAGCGTCAGCGTCTCTGATTTTCAGGCCAACCAATCCAGCCTGGATGCGACGTCGGGAGGCTTTGTCGTTTCCGATACAGCGGTAAATGTCGCCGCGGCATTTGATGCTTTAAATGCAGATCAGAGTCTCGCGGCTATCGCATTGACAGACCCTGGAACGCCCACCCTCGCGTTGACGGCAAGGCAGGCGGAAAACGATATCGCTGCATTTAACTTGATCACAAATTCGAATTATATCCTCACCGTGGTCGACACATCAGCGGATGTGAGCACGGAATTTGACCAGCTGAATACGGATCGCACCGTTTCGACAATCACGACGACCGATTCCAGTACCGCGGCACTCACGCTCACGGCGACTCAAGTTGAGCATGATACCTCGGCGTTTCGCAAGATCACGAATGCGAGCTACACAATCGATGTGGCTGATACGGCGGCAAACGTCGGAACTCTGATCGACAACTTATCGGGCAATTCAAACCTTGCGTCAGTCACCCTGACGGACACCGGCACGCCAACCGTAGCGCTGGCGGCCTATCAGGTCGGCGACGATTCAGACGTTCTGCAGAAAATATCAAACCCGACTTACACGATCGACGTGGCTGACTATGCGAGCGATGTCAGTGTGTATATTGACGCGCTCAACGCCAACACCCATCTGGCGGCGATTACGCTGAGTGATACGAGTGGCAGGACGCCCATGCTGACGGATTCCATGGGCGGCATACTTACCCTTACGTCAGCGCAAGCAACAAATGACATTTTGGCGCTCGGCAAAATCACGAATACAAATTATGTCGTCGAATCCGGTCAGTCGGCCGTTGTTTACGGCGACGGCAATCAGTTGTCCATTAACGCAGCCTCGACCTCTCTTAACCTTAAGGGGGGGAGTAATGTGGTTTCTGTGGCGCAGGGTATGGGCGCCACGATTACCACGCCTGATGCGTCATTTACTGAAGCGCCGGATGGAACGATCAAACTAACAGGCAATGTTGATCCGACTTCGATATCGTTGACGAATGGCGTTGTCAGCCTAAGCCTTGACGGTGGCAATGTGGTCAATATCGCGTTGGCCAATACCTTTTTGCAAGTGCAGTATCTTGATGCATCCGGAGTCCCGGTTTGGAATCAATTTCTCGGTTCTGGCCTGCAGGTGGTAGCGCCGGCTCAATACGAAGTGAAGGGATCCAATATTTCCCTCGCGCTGGACAACTCCTCGTTCAATGTTGAGTCGGGAGCAAGTCTTGCATTAGACGGCTCGTCCGATACCGTGAAAGTGCAAAGCGGTGCGACGCTTTCGTTAACAGGGTCGGCAGATCACGTCACAATGGAAAGCGGCGCGACCAGCCTTTCTCTCAGTGGCAATGGCAACGTCGTCGATGCGAGTGCAACCCAAAACGCATACCTAACTTTGTCGGGTGCAAACAATTCGACCACCGTCGGCGCCAACTCACTTGTCTACGACAATGGGGCGAACGACACCGTTACTGTGATTTCCAACTTGACTACCGTTTCTGACAATGGCTCCAACGAGATAATTAACGCAACCCAAGGGAACGACACTATCGATATCAATGATACCGGGACCGCCACAGCAAGTCTGAACAACGATTTAGTTTATATGACAGGATCGGCGAACGTCGCCGGGAATAACAACCAATTCACCATCGAGTCAAAGTCGGACGTTCTCAACCTGAACGGCAATAATAACATTGTCACCGTTGCGCAAAAGGAAAACGCGACAATTGCGACAACGCAGGCCGCTTTGGTACAAATGCCCGATGGATCTCTGGCATTATCGGGATCGACCAGTCTCAGTTCAGTGTTGCTCAGCGACGGCGTCGCGACTGTCGTGCTCGACAACGGAAACGTCGTTGAAGTGTCCGGAGTGAGTAGCTTCACGAATGTCGAGTATATCGATGGATCAGGCAACACAACTTCGACAGAGCTTATTGATAGCGATCTGCAGGCAGTGGGCAGCGCTCAATATACGGTAACAGGCTTGAATGGATCGGCGATGGTCAATGGGATGTCCTTTGACGTCCATAGTCAGTCAAAATTCTCGGTGACCGGCTCTGCCAACTCGGTGACATTGGAATCTGGTGCGTCCAGCCTGACGGTGACGGGTGACGGAAATGGTGTTGCAGCGGGATCTGACGCAGGAGTGAGCGTTACCTTGTCCGGAAGTGGCAACCAATTGACATTGGGCGCCAATGGATCCCTTGCTGAGTCCGGGGCAAACAACACGATCACATTGGGCGCTGGCGCATATGCCACGGTTAACGGCGCGACCGACACCGTCACGGCGGCGCAAGGTGGCGCAACCGTGTACATCAACGGCTCTGGTACAAGCGTCGCGAACCTGACCAATGATCAAGCCTATTTTCATGGATCCGCGCAGGTAAATGGGAATGGCAACACGCTTTCATTAGAAGCGAATTCCGTTGGACTCGACGTAAACGGCTCCAACAACAGCATCCTGATGGAGGCGGGATTACAAAATCTTTCCGTTGTGACGTCTGATATATCTGCTGCGGAAAAGGCGGATGGTACGATTGCTATATCGGGCAATCCCGCTTCCTATTCGATGACGTTTTCACTTAACGCCTCAGGGAACGGCCTGATGGCTGGCGGAACTGCCGCCATCAAATGTGCTGACGGCAACATTATTACGATCGATGGCGTGACGTATTTCACGAAAGTCGAACAAATCGATTCTAACGGCAATACCACATGGACGACACTTGGATTCCTAGAAGTGGCGCCTAATCAATATAACGTGCTTGAGCCGGGGATTTCAGCTTCGATCAGCAACGCATCCTTCGACATGCAGAGCGGCGCCAGTATGAATCTGACGGGTTCTTCCGACCAAGTGACGCTGGAACAGGGATCGCAATATCTATCGCTGACCGGAAACGGAAATACCGTTAATTCGAATGTGCAAAGCGGTACCGTCGGTGTCACGGTCTCAGGCACCGGCAATACCCTGAACTTGGCCGGCGTGAGTTCAATTGGTGAGGCTGGTCAGAACAACACGATTACGCTTGGGGCCAACGCAACCGGCGAGATCGGAGGCAGCAATGACACGATCTACGCAATGTCCGGAGGCGACACGCTTTATTTTGACGGAGCCGGCGATGTTGCAAATCTCACCTCAGACACTGCTTATCTTTATGGTCCGTCGACGATTAACGGAGATAATAACAATCTGACCGTTGGAGAAAATGGTGTTGCCCTTCAGATCAATGGTGCCGATAACAACATCTCGGTTAACCAGACGCTGAATGCGTCGATCACCGTTGGCTCGGCCTCCCTGACGGAGCGAACTGACGGAACGATCACAGCGACGGGTTTACTGAGCCCAAGCGCGGTGAGTTATGCGAATGGCATTCTGAGCGTGACCTTGAATAATGGCAATGTGGTTCACTATTCAAATGCGAGCCAGATTGATCTCTCTGTAGCAAGCTTCTTGAACAATGAAGCAGGTCTCGATGGGTTTCCGGGTCAAGTGATCGTTTCGGACACAGCGGCAAATGTCGCCGCGAATGCCGCTGCCCTGAACGCAGACACGCATATTTCGTCGATCAATGTGGTCGAGACCGTCGATGGTGTCCTGACCAATCAAGCCGGTTTGGCCCAAATCACCGGCCCACTGAGGGTGACGGTGAATGATTCGGCGAGCAACGTCGCGGCGAATCTCCCGATGCTTGCCGTCGACCCACAAATTACGACCATAAACGTGAGCGATACCGCAGCGAACGTCTCGGGCAATTGGGATGCCTTGAGCACAGCAACCAAGCTGCACTCAATGGTTCTGACCGATTCTGGCACATCGACCCTCGTGCTTACCGCTTCGCAAGCCGCGACAGAAGCAGGAGCGCTTTCGCTCATCGTCGGGAGCTACAACTTGGCCGTGACGGATAGCGCTGCGGATGTCTCGGCGAATTTCGACGCGTTGAACAGCAACAGCCGGATCAGCGCGATCAATTTGACTGATCCAGGTATCGCCACGTTGACCCTTAGCGCCGCGCAAGCGCTAGGCGATGAAACCGCCCTCAGCCTCATTGCCAATTCAAACGCGAACTATGCGATTGCCGTCTCGGATACGGCCAGCAATATTCTGGCGGATACCGCTAATCTTGCTTTCGACAAAAATGTCAGTTCTGTTTCGGTGAGCGATACGGCCGCCGATGTGTCCTCGGTCTTTGATGCCCTAGATGGCGATACCGCGATCGCGTCCATCACATTGACCGATACAAGCACGCCAACGCTCAGTCTGACTTTAGCCCAGGTCGAAGGGGATGTGCAGGCGCTGCAGGAGATTACCAATGTCATTTATCAGGTCAATCTGACGGATCTTGGGTCATCTGCGCTCGTTCTGGGTAAGACGAATGGCACGAACGATCTTTCAGGCGGAACAGTGATTGTCGAGCCGAATGTGTCCGCGGTGGTCACAGGAGACCAAAATAATATTGTAGCTCTTCTGGGTTCGGCGCTCAATTTGAGTGGAAATGACAATAGTGTGATCCAGGGTGATAATGCGTCGCTTATTTTGGCGGGAACCGGTAATATCGTTACCGATATCGGGAGCGGCGGCACAACGACCCTGACAGACGGCGCCGACGCGCTTGTCAACGGTTCGAATCTTCATGTGACACAAACCACCAATTCCGCCGCCACGGTACTTGACGGGAGCCAAACTCTAAGTGCAGCGGGGAGCGGCAGTGCGGTAAGTTCGTCTATGGTCGACGTGCTCGGCTCGGGAAATACCACTATCGCATCCGGGGTTACGATCAAACTGGAGGCCGGCGCGTCCGATGTGATCGTCGGCGACGGCAACGCCATCAATCAGTCGGCCGACGCAAGCGCGACGTTGACCGGCAACAATGATCTTGTCACGCTCGGTCAGAACTCGACACTGACAGTCAATGGTACAAACGAAACCATCGCTGACAACGCTGGTAGCAGCACGGTGACATTAGTTGACGGCTCCACCGCCACGATCACTGGGATGTCCGACACGGTCGATCTTGGTTCGAACAATCAGGTTGCTGCAAGCGGCTCGGGTTTGACCTTCAACGTTTCGGGTTCGAATGATAAGATTTCGGTGAGCAACGCGACGATCTATGTGGCGGACGGACAAACCCTCGAGATTGATGGTTCCAACGACAGGGTCGTTGCGGGCAACAATGCGAATGTGACTATCAATGGCGCTAGCGCGGTCTATTTCACCGTGACCGAAAACAACGCTCTGACGATTCAGGCGTCCGCATTACTTTCTCACGACTCCGATCCGTCGGGACTGCCTTTCTCAATCACCAGCGTTAGCAATCCTGTGAACGGCACAGTAAGTTACAATTCGCAGAATCAAACGGTCACGTTCACGCCGAACCAGGGCTACGCAGGCGCAGCCAGTTTTACCTACGCATTTACCGATTCCAGCGGCGCCAGCGGCTCCGACCAAGTATCGCTCAATGTGGCCTATCCGATCACGGCTCAGAGCTTGTTTGGAACGAATGATACGCCGAGTGTCGTCAATTCGGGTGATTCAGGGCCAGTCGAGTTGGGCGTCAAATTCACGGCCTCTGTGAACGGCATGGTGACGGGTATCCGCTTCTACAAGGGGGCTTCCAACACCGGCACGCATGTTGCCGACCTTTGGAGCTCGACCGGGACATTGCTTGCCACTGCAACCTTTACAGGTGAGAGCGCGAGCGGTTGGGAGCAGGTCAACTTCTCGACGCCTGTTGCGATAACGGCCGGTACGACTTACGTGGCCGCCTACCGTACGGGAGGAAATTATTCTGATAGTCCAAACTACTTCGCCGGTGCGCTGACCAATGGCGAGTTGACGGCCACAGCGACCACCAACGGTGTCTACTCCTATGGCAGTGGCGCAAACTTCCCAACTAATTCATACAATTCGACAAACTATTGGGTAGATGTTGTTTTCGACGGGTCGATCCAACCGATTGCCAATCCCGACAGCGGTTTTGTCGTCAATGAGAACGGGTCGATTTCGATCGCCGCGTCAACTCTTCTTGCGAACGACAGTGACACCGGCGGCCAAGCCATCTCCCTTTCGGGGGTCAGCAATCCGATCAACGGTACCGTTTCTTACTCGGCGAGTAATCAGACCGTTACCTTCGTGCCGACCACGGGCTACGACGGAAACGCAAGCTTTACATACACAATTTCCGACACGGGTGGCGCGACCGCCTCGACCAATGTCTCGCTATTTGTCAATAATCCGACCGAGGAGACGCTGTTCGGCCTGAGCTCAACGCCGAGCACGTTGACGGTAAATGATCCCAATTCCGTCGAACTCGGGGTGAAGTTCACGGCGGACGCCGACGGAACGATCACAGGCTTGCGATTCTACAAGGGACCCGGAAACACAGGCCCCCATGTGGCCGACCTGTGGGATTCGAACGGGACATTGTTGGCAAGCGCGAACTTCACCAATGAAACGGCGAGCGGATGGCAGCAGGTAAACTTCTCGAGTCCTGTCGCTATTACCGCGGACGCGACTTATGTCGCATCCTACCATACGAGTGGCAATTACTCCGTCACATCCAATTACTTTGCCAACCCTGTTGTGAGTGGAGATCTGACTGCGCCGGCGAGCGGAAATGGCGTGTACGCCTACGGCTCGGGCAGCGTATTTCCGAATGCCTCGTACAATGCAGGAAATTATTGGGTGGATGTGGTTTACGCGAAGGCGCCTCCGGTCGCCAACAACGACAGCGGTTTTGCCACCAACATGAATACCGCGACGACGATTTCCGCGTCGGCCCTGCTTGCCACCGATACCGATCCAGGCGGTCTGGCACTGTCTGTTACCGGCGTGAGCAATCCGAACAACGGAACAGTCAGTTACAACGCGACAAATCAGACCGTCACATTTACACCGAGTGCCAATTATACCGGTTCGGCGAGCTTCACCTATACCATCACCGATACCTCAGGACTTTCCGCTTCCGCAACGGCATCGTTAATGGTTTCGGATCCGGCAACCTCAAGCCTTTTCGATCCCACGACCGCCCCATCGCTCACGAGCGTGAACGATCCAAATGCCGCCGAGCTTGGTGTGCAATTCCAAGCATCCTCGAATGGCGAGATCACCGGGCTCCGTTTCTACAAAGGTGCTCAGAACACCGGCACGCATGTCGCCGACTTGTGGAGCTCCAGTGGCACACTATTGGCGAGTGCGACCTTTACAAACGAAACCCCGACCGGATGGCAGCAAGTCAATTTCACCACGCCTGTCGCCGTCACGGCGGGAACCACCTATGTCGCATCGTATCATACCAACAGCGGCGACTATTCTGCGAGCCCGAATTTGTTCGCGACGGCGCTGACGAACGGCCCGCTGACCGCTCCCTCGAGCTCGAGCAGCGGTGGCAATGGCGTCTATGCTTATGGGAGTTCCAGCCTGTTTCCAGCGAACAGCTACAACTCAACGAGTTACGGCGTGGACGTGGTTTTCAAGCCGCAGCTCGCAGCATAGGAGTCAAGAATGCACGCCGAACTCTATACCGATGGGGTCGAGGAAATCACGGTCGGAGGATCCATCGTACGTGTCGATCTTGTCAGTCTTTCTCCGACCGAGCGCGACGCCAGCAATGCGCCGGTGCGCGTCTTTCGCCAACGCCTGATCTTCTCGGTTGAAGCATTCGCCAATTCCGTGGAGGTCATGCAGAATGCGCTGCAGAGCCTGGTGGATGCTGGCGTGGTGCGACGCAACGCACCGTCGGTGGCCAATATCTCTGCGAGCGCCACATCGGACGAACTTCGCGCAACCATTCCCACCACCTCGACACGGTCACCAAATGTCTCAAGCAATTTCCGTTGAAGAAGATCGCTTCGAAGACGCCGTGCCGCAGTCCGAGGCGCCGGAAGGCGCGCCGGCGGCGGTCCCGGGCACGGCGCTGGACTGCCTGTCGAAAGTGGCTGCCCATCATGGTGTCGATATGCCGGTCGAGCGCCTTCGGCACGCTTATGCGCTCGATGGTAGCCCGATTCCGGCAAAGCTTTTGTCGCGCATGGCGAAGGACGCGGGGTTGCGCGCGCAAAAGACGCGTCTCGATTGGAAAGAGCTGATTCAGCTTGGCGAGGCCTATCCGGCTCTTGCGCAGCTGACCAACGGTAATTGGGTTGTCGTACTAGGATCGGATGGCGTCGACACCGTTAGCATCTTCGATCCGCTTGCCGTCCGTCGGGATGAACCGTTGACCGTTGACACAGGCGCTTTTTGCGCGCGCTGGGGCGGCGATGTCATGCTGATCAAATGCGCGCGGCCCGCATTGGGCGAACGTAGACCCTTCGGGCTCCGCTGGTTTGTTCCCGAACTCCTTCGGCAATGGCGGCTCTTCGCCGACGTTGCTGTTGCCGCCATCCTGCTCTACGCCCTCGGACTCGGGCTTCCGATTTTCTTCCAGCTTGTTATTGACAAGGTCTTGGTGCACGAGAGCTTCACCACGCTTTACGTCTTGACCGGGGGAGCTGCGGTCGTTGTCGCCTTCGACGCTATCTTCAGTTTCCTGCGTCGATATTTGCTTCTGTACGCGACCAACAGAGTGGATATCCGCGTCGCGACCAAGACATTTGGCCATTTGCTTGGCTTGCCGGTCACCTTCTTTGAACACATATCCGCAGGCGTTCTGGTCAAGCATATGCAACAGTCCGCCCGAATTCGCGAATTTCTGACAGGGCGCTTGTTCCTGACAACACTTGATGCCTTATCACTGTTCGTCTTCGTGCCGATCCTCGCCCTTTATAGCGTGAAACTGACGTTTGTCGTGTTGGCTTTTACCGCCGCGAGTGGAGCAGTGGTCACTCTGCTTATGGGGCCATTTCGCCGCCGCCTATACGATCTCTACCAGGCAGAAGGCGCGCGACAGGCGCTCCTGGTCGAGAGCGTACACGGTATGCGCACCGTAAAGTCGCTGGCGATGGAGCCGCGGCAGTGCAAAGTTTGGGACGATCGTTGCGCGCAGTCGGTTGCCATGCGTTTCGGGGTGGAAAAGATCTCCGCAGGCGCGCAGGCGATTACTGGATTTCTCGAGAAGATGATGACGCTTGGGATCATCGCCCTTGGCGCAAATTACGTCTTCAGCGGGGACATGACGATAGGCGCTCTCGTTGCCTTCAACATGTTGGCTGCGCGCGTCTCCGGCCCGCTCGTCCAACTCGTGACCATGGTGCACGAATATCAAGAAGTGGCGCTCTCGGTCAAAATGCTCGGCGAGGTGATGAACCAAAAGCCCGAGCGAGATGGGAATCGAGATGGGCTCATGCCCGAAATCGCGGGTAAGATCGAGTTTGAAAATGTCTCGTTCCGCTATGGACCTGAAGGTGCCCCGGCTCTGGATGACATATCCTTTTCCATTGCGCCGGGATCGGTCTTTGGAATTGTAGGACGAAGCGGCTCGGGTAAGACGACACTGACGCGGCTTATCTCGGGAATGTATCCTGTCCAGCAAGGTTTACTACGTATGGATGACGTTGATTCGCGCGAACTTGATCTTGTCCATTTGCGGCGAAACCTCGGCTTGGTTCTACAGGACAATTTTCTGTTCCGCGGAACGGTTCGAGAAAATATTGCGTGTGTGAAGCGCGATGCAACCTTTGCCGAGGTCGTGCGAGCAGCTCAACTCGCGGGAGCAGACGAGTTCATCGAACGCCTGCCGCGCGGGTTCGATACGCTGCTCGAGGAGAACGCATCAAATTTGTCTGGAGGACAGAGGCAGCGCCTGGCGATCGCCCGGGCACTCATTGTGAACCCCAAAATCCTCATCCTGGACGAGGCCACCAGCGCCCTTGATTCCGAAAGCGAAATGATCATTCGGCGCAACCTGCGCCGGATGGCGGAAGGTCGAACGGTCATCATTGTCTCGCACCGCTTGTCAATGTTGGTCGACGCAAAAGAAATTCTGGTTATCGACCAGGGCAGGATTGTTGATGTGGATCGGCACGATCGGCTCCTGTCGAAATGCACCATCTATCGGCATCTATGGACCCAGCAGACGAAGCAGATCACATGATGAAGGCAGAGCAACCAAGCCAGCAGGAGAAGGCTGACAAGGGACTTCGCGGTCGGACGACGGAAAGACGGCAGCGCGCATCGCGTGGGCCCAACGGGCGCGCGCGACAGGCTGTTAGAGAGTTCCAATCCGATGCAAGCGAGGTCGAGCAGAAAGCACCGCCGCTTCTGGCTCGGGCCACGCTCTATTGCGTTCTTGCCTTGATCGTCGCCGCGGTGATTTGGGCGACTTGGGCACAGATCGACATGATCGTGACGGCGCAGGGGAAGCTGGTTACGACCCGGCCGAATCTTGTCGTCCAACCGCTTGAGACATCGGTCATTCGCGAAATCCACGTGAAAGTCGGGGACAGAGTGAATAAAGGGGATCTTCTTGCGACCCTCGACCCGACCTTTTCGCAGGCTGATTTGGATCAGCTGAATAATCAGGTTGCCGCTTTTGATGCTGCGATTAGTCGTCTCAGAGCCGAACTTGGTGATCGCGAGTATGTCGTTGGTGAAAATGCCAAGCCTGACGAACTACTTCAGCGCAAGGTGTTTTTGCAACGGAAGTCAGCTTACGACGCTCAAGTGCAGAATTTCGGGACGCAAATCGCGTCGGCGCAGGCCAACCTGAAAACCGCGCAGGATGAGCAGACAGTTTTGGCCCAGAGACTGGAAACTGTGAAATCGATCGAGGAGATGCGTAGCACCCTCATGGATCGGCAAGAGGGCTCGCGGCTCAACCTATTACTTTCGCGCGATGCGCGTCTCGATGTCGAAAACAATCTGGCTCGCGTTCGGGGAAGCATCGCCGACAACGAGCATCGCGTTGACAAGGCGCTCGCGGATCAAAAAGTGTTCACAGAGGAGTTTCGGCGCACCGCGTACCAGGAGCTGGTCGAAACCTTGGCCAAGCGAGAGAGCGCAGCGGAAGATCTCAAAAAAGTTGAACTCCGCCGCCAACTTATCGTGTTGAAGTCCCCGGCCGATGCGGTGGTGTTGGAGATTGCTGATCGCACTGTTGGCTCGGTGGTACGGGAGGCCGAAACGCTTTTCGTGCTGGTTCCGCGCGATGTGCCGCTTCAAGCCGAAGTCAATGTGGAAGGCAAAGACATTGGCCAACTCGCGATCGACGAACCGGTGCGGATTAAATTCGAAGCCTTTCCATTCCAGAAGTACGGGACGGGCAAAGGGGTTGTGCGCGTGATCAGCCAGGATTCCTTTTCCCCGGATCCCAAGGTTGATCCGGCGCATCGCACCACGTCTCCCTATTATCGTGTCGTGGTCGACTTAACCGACACAAAGCTTCGGCTGCCGCAGGATCGTGTTCAGCTGATTGCGGGCATGGCGGTCACTGCTGAAGTGAAAGTCGGCCGGCGCAGTGTGATGTCATATTTTCTCTATCCGCTGCTGCGCGGGTTCGATGAGAGCATTCGGGAATATTAGTCGAGACGCGTGAAATGGCGGTGGCCCCATGAAGATCCGTTACAGCTTTGCCACGCGGCGTGCGATGGCCGCCAATGAGAATGCGCCCATGATGAATTCGCCCCTTCGCCACCACTACTCCAGATTTTCAATTTCATCATAAAGCATTCAGGGATCGTGTATTTTTTTCAGCCTCTTAATAGCCTCGTCGGCCATTGGATCACCTTGCTGCGCGGCCTTACTGTACCAAAATAGAGCCTGTTCGTAGTCTTGCGGCGTGCCTTGGCCGCCTTCATACATCGCACCGAGATTAACTTGTGCGGCTTCAAACCCCTGATCAGCGGCTTTTCGAAACCAAGTGATCGCCTGACTAAAATCTTGGCGCAACCAGTGATCCACGCCAATTTGGAATTGGACCGCTGGGTCGTTTTGATCGGCGTCCGGGGGGACCGCCTTAAGAGGTATATAAACTGTGCAACCATTGCACGAGGAGGCATCGCTCCCGCTCATTGGCTTGATCGTTTCCGCACGCGATAGCGAGGAAAGACAAAGAACAGCAATACAAAGGAGCGAAAGCAGAGACTGGGGCATAAACTATCTCACGATTCGCAAAATTCCCACTTAAAGTTAGGCTTTTGCGACAGATTATTGCAATAGCTTTTTTTAATCATTTTACGCTGCCATCTGGCCGAAATCGATCCTACTGTCCAGATCGAGATCGAACCGGCCATAGGGATTGACGTGACCGTAAATCAGCGGGGTCAGGCCACGATAATCTTCCGGAGCCATGCGTGCGGCCCATTTCGGCTCGGACAGGACTGCCTGCATCATCCGCGTATTCACATAGACCAAGGATGCTTGCAGAAGATGCAGCGCCAGAACGGATATCTCCTGTTCGTCGAGTTGGTTGGTCGCGATCTCGCCGCCCTTGCCGAAGAACACAAAGCCGTTGGCGCTGTTCCAATTCTCGACGACATTCAATCCTTCATGAATCTCACGCCGGAAACTTTCATGCCGCAAATACCGGCACAGGAAAATCGTCTTGATCGCCCGTCCCAATTCGCCCAGCGCCTTGTAGGTCGGATGCATTACCTCGGCGCGGCCGAACCGGCTCAAAATCGCTTCCGGGTCCGCTGTTCTGGCGTGCATGGCCGAGGCATATTTAACGCGGGGCTTCGTGCACTTATAAGAGATGGGGCTCTAAGGAGATTGGCTAGAATGCCAATTGCCCTACAATCAAACATCGAAATGGATGTTCAAGGAGCCGCAATGCCCACACGAAACGTCGTGCTCACCGAACACCACGAGCAGGTGATCGGGCAGTTGGTGGCGTCCGGCCGCTACCAGAACGCAAGCGAAGTCATGCGCGAAGGCCTGCGCTTGCTCGAGCAGCACGAAACGCACGAGACGGCGAAGCTCGAGGCGCTCTGCGAGGCCGCTCGTATCGGCTTCCGGGATCTTGACGAAGGCCGGTTCGACGACGTGCCTGGGAGCAGGCTGGCGGACTATGTCGGTAGTCTCGGGCATGACGCTGCTGAGCGCATACGCAAGGTCGCCATCCAACGGTGATGCCCTATTTTCGCCTTTCGATGGCAGCGCGGGCCGACATCGTTGCGATTTTGGCCTGGACGCATGAGCAATTCCGTGAACTGGCACGGTTGCGATACGAACATCTGCTCGCCGCTGCCCGGCACGACCGTGCTGGCGCGACGGAACGGGCCGCAGGAAAGACAGGCGCCCTCATCGCCCAGCGGGCGCGGCTTTATCCAAGCGCTCGGTGGTGGGCTTTTCGGAAGCGGTCTTGCACAGCGACGCCCAATCATCGGGTGGATTGCCATCGTCCAGCATGGACTTGAAGACCTTGTAGGCGTCTGTCTTGGCACCATAGGTCCGCAATGTGTTTTCGTCATTCACCCAGGCGAAGACGATAATCTTGGCAGTGCTGCTGAAGCGGAAGAAGAGCCGAAACCGGCCGTTGCCGAACTTCGCGCGAAACCAATGCTTGCGATTATCGCCAAGAGTTGAGCCCTGCCTGTAGGTGCCGGCAGTTGGATCGGACCGTATGGTTTTGAAGACCAGTTGGTTGAGCGCCGCGAGCAGCTTGGCGTCGGCGGATTTCTGGTAATCGTCCGGCTTCTTCGCCTTCAGGGTCTCGACCGCGCGGGTCAGCTTCTCCAGTTGATCGAGGAAAAGGGGATGGGCAAGGACGGTCCAGCCGTTGATCGTCAGCATGTCTAGATCGCGACATCCCCCTCGATTTCAGCATCAAGGTCGACAGCCATGCCGTCGGTCAGTGCCGCAATGCGATCGCGCAGCGCAGCTGGCAAGGCGACGACGGACTTCTCCGGATGCTCGGCCATGTCCCGTGCCAGGAATTCGAGAAACCGTTCGACAACCGGGTCGGAAGTCCCTTCGCCCCCGGCCTTCTCGACATAGACCCGACGCTGATCATCGACAAAGAAGGCAATTCGGTCGCCATAGCCGACGCCCAGGGCCTGCCGGACCGATTTCGGCACTGTGGTCTGTCCCTTGGCAGTGATTGTACTTTCTTCCTTCAGCAGCGCAGCCATAGTGGCCTCCAATAAAGCCTCAAGTCAAAAGTAAGGAATAATCCTTACTATGTCAAGGAGCGCTGCGCTGCCGTTGCGGCAGCCGCTCCCTGGCCCAGAACGGCCGTTGGTGGCCGAACCAGTTGCGCCCGCGGCACTTCTCATCTAAATTAGTCCCCTATTAGGGATTTATTTTGGACCTATTCTCATGATCGCTATAAGTCTAACCTCCCGAGAAGTTGCGGAACTCGCCAGCGTTCCGAAGCGCTCCGTCGAAAAGGCGATCGAAGAGAAAGTCCTGGTCGTCCATAAGACTGCCCACGCAACCGCTTTCGGCAAGGCCGAGCGGCGCTATCTTGGCATGGAAAGCATCGCATACATCCGATTGATGCGTCGGCTTTCTCGCGAGGTCTCACTGACGATTCCCGCCAAGAGGAGGCTCGCCAGATCACTGAAAACCTATGATTTAGACCGGCTGAAAGTCGCCCGGGTCCAACTGGCGCCGTCCCTGACTGCCGATGTGGGCGAGGCCGCCGGCGAGGCTTTGGAACGCGCCGAGCGCTACGTCAGGGCGCGTGAAGATTGGATCGACAGCGTACCGGGGATTAAGGGCGGTCTGCCCGTGATCCGCGGCACGCGGCTGACCGCGCATTCTCTCGCGTGTCGCCTTGATCACGGCGATAGCTTCGAGGATCTGGTTGCCGAAAACCCAGATCTACCGCCGGAGGCGATTGAGGCAGCCGTCGTTTTCGCCAAGACGCATCCTCTCCCCGGTCGGCCCGCCCGTCGTGAGCATTCGGCGGCATGACTGGTCGTGCGTCTTTTCATCGACGAATGTCTGTCACCAGAAATCGCCCTCGACCTGGCGCGTCTTGGTCACGACGCTGTCCATCCGCTTCATATTGGTCGTCGGGGCGAACAGGACCATACGGTCAAGGATCGCTGCATCGCGGAAGACCGCGTCATCGTTACGGAGAATGTCGGCGATTTCAAAGCGCTGCTCGGACGGGAAGACATTCATCCAGGCCTCATCGCATTACCGCAGACGAGCCGTGCGAAGGGTCTCGCGTTGATTGCTGACGCAATTGCGCTGCTCGAAGGTCGGGGCGGCGATCCGATGGGTGCAATCGTGAATAGCTGCATCGATTTCGACGCTAGCGGCCAGCCTCATCTCCGTCCGCTACCCTAAGACCTGGAATTGCCCTGGCCAGCCACAGAGGCGTGCGCCCCAAAATTCGTGGCGCACAAGGAATCTTCCTTACTTTGTCAAGGCGCACTGCGCCGCCGCTGCGGCAGCCGCTCTCCGTGAACGTGCAGCCGCTGGCAACGATCGTCCCATCCGCGGCGGCACCAAGGGGGAATCTTTGAAAGGTCGCACCTTTCGGACAAGCGCAGTCCGCCCTCTTCCGCACAGGACCCCTTATCGTTCGTGGCCGCGTTGTGCCTCATGCGCGTCGTGTCCTCTGGCGATGGCGCTGCGTTGTGCCGACAGCTCTGCGACCCGCCGTTCGTGCCGCGTAACAATCGGTGGCAGCGCAGCAGCGAAGTCAACCAGCTCGGCGCCAAGATCGCGATCGCTGGGGCTCTCCGAGCGCGCCAAAGCCTCCGAAAGGGACCTGTAGGAATCAAGTACCTCCTGGCGGCGCTCCACGATGGCGGTGGAGCGTGGGTTGACGTGAACGGCGCCAGCCAGCTCCTTTTTGGCACTCACGTCCTCTTTCAAGGCCTGCCAGGCCTTCTGTGGCCGCTTACCTTCTTCGAAGCCTTTGTTGATCTGGTGGACGGCCTGCTTGTCGCGCTTCACAGTGATGCCACGCGCGGAACGTGGCGAGGCTGCAGCTTCGATACCCCGTTCGTTCAATTTCTCGGCGAAGCGCTCACGCCACATCTGCAAATCGGCCTTCCGCGGATTGAGCCGGCGGCCCTCGATGTCGCGTGCCTTGACGACGATATGGGCGTGCGGCCGGTTATGCTCGTCATGAATGGCGAACACATATGGGTTCTTCGGAAAAGTCTCCTGAGCGAAGGCCCGCGCCGCATCCTCCAAGCTCGCTCTGTCCGTGCCATGCGGCATGGACAGCATCACGTTGAAGGCTTCACGATACCGGCTCTCGGCCGGCACCGGCCAATCACCCTGGCTCCACGCGCGAAGCGTCTCTTTGCGAGTGACGCGATTTCCGTCCTGATCCTCAAGCTCAAGCAAACCATTGCGCGAGATGTAACTAAGGTGCGGATCGATTCGGCTCAGGCCGGTCCCGCCCCCGGTGATCTTGACCATGACCTGCGGCGCTCTGCGAGCAAGCGATTTTAACTCAGCGCGCGGATTTCGACGCGGCGCCTTGGGCGTTGACGCCCGGTAAGCCGGACGGGATGCCACGCGGGGCTTCGCCTTCCGGCCCCTGCGCGAACGGTAATACAGCCGATCGCCCCAGTTTTTGAGCATCCCGTCTATGGTGGTTGCCGAATAGGTGTGATCGCTCATCCCTCAACCCTCCTGAGCGGGAACCGGACCGAATAGCCAGACAAGATCCGCGCAAATTGATCCTTGAGTTCTGCGAGATCGCGCAGGTTGCTTTTGTGAGTAGCGAGGACGGCCTGCATCTCGCCGGCGGAAATGACCTTCGTTGTATTGAGCACGCGCGCCACTTGATTGATGTTGCGAGCAATGGTCAGCAACTCCTGATGCAGCTCGGCCGCGCCTTGCACAGCCGCGTCGGTGATCTGATACCGGCCGGTAAGCTGCGCCCGCATCGCGCGGATAAGCCAAAGCTGCGGCGCGACCCCCTCGGATTCTGCGCGGGCCCGGAGCGCATCAATCTCGGTCGGCGACAAGCGCAGCTCAAATCGCGTCCGAGGACCGCTATCGACCGCGCCAGGCGTCTCAACAAACTCCGGCAAGGCTGCCGACGCGAGTTGTTCGGCCACGGCTTGGCGCAAGCTGGCTGTCGGCTTCAGTCCCCGCGCCTTGCACCACACGAACCACTTCGCCCTGAGTTCGGAGCCCAGCCGCACCGTCAGGAACGTGCTCTCTCCGGCATCTTTCTCTCGATCATCTTCCATGTGTCACTTTTACCGGCGATCCGCCTATCCTGCAATAGAAGAAAAAATCAAAAAAATTCATTTAAAGGAAAAAGCCACTGTCGGCGCGCCATCTTTCGTGAATGGGCCCACCATTCGCGGATCCGTGCCGTAAATCGTCGCCATGGAGGGCGTCCAAGACTTTCGGTGAGGCAACCTGGCCACAGGCCGGACCACCCCGCCAAAGGTCCTGGATAGAGGTCCTGCGGGAATCGAAGACATAGCTCCGCCCCCTCACCCCTCGGTCAGACTGACCAACTGTAAGTCCTTCATCGCGACCTCCAGCGTATCGCCCGACGCATGTAGCTTGATCCACGCCTTGCCAACATTGCTCGGATGTCTGTCCAAGAGCACAGCCCCGGCCTCGTCACGATACGAAATCAGAAGACACGGCTTTTTGATCTTGCCGATCTTGGTAGAAACGGTGACGTGGTCGCCTCCCACATCACCAAACTCGCGCCCTGGCGCACCACCCAAGGTTGGCGGGGTTCGCTCAAGGGAACGCCCCGCCCCGGCCGCGATGGTCCCCGGCCCGCCCGGTGAAACCGCCGCGAATTGATCCTTGCTATTCATATTCGCTGCGTCACCCGCCGACTTGGCTTGCGGGTTCTTAAGCTCGTCGCCGTAATGCCGAACGGCCGCCTGGGTAATGTCTTCCTGGCGCTCTACCCATCGCTCAACCTCGTCAGGAAAGGCGTCGTGCAACTTCCGAAGTGCCCAAAGCGCTTGAATGGCTGTGCACCGTCCTGACCGGTATAGGGCTTCGAGAAACGCGGGCGGATCGATGAGGGCCTGAAGGTATGATACCAATTGATTCTTCACGCCAAGGTGAGACGCAATCTGGCCCGCCTTCATGCCTTCGGCCAATTTTCGCTGGATGAAGAGCGCCAGTTCCATCGGCTTTAAATCGTCGCGCTGAAGGTTCTCGATGACCTGATCGAAATCGTTATGCGTCTCGTCGAGAAACGCCGGAATGGTCGGCAAGCGAAGAGCTACCGCGGCGCGATAGCGCCGCTCTCCGTGGTTGATGATCCACTTCCCCTGCTCACTCGGATGTCTGCGCACCGAAATTGGGGTTCTAATGCCGCGTTCCTTGACGCTCGCAATGAGTTCATCCATGGCCTCGCCCGAAAACTCGGTGCGGGGCTGATGAGGATCCGTTCGGATGTCGGCAACCGGCAATTCAAAGGGCGTCGCCGGGCCATTCCGCATGTGCGCTTGCACTGCCTGCGCGGCGGCGTCCGACGCCCTAAGCTTATCGAGTCGCAATGCCATAGCTTAAATTCCTTCCATCAAAACGATAATGCGGTCAAAAACAGGCTGCATTTCCCGCCAGACCTCTTGCGTCTGGGTTTTCTTAATTTCGAAGACTGCCTTTCCCGCGGCCTGCGCCTCCGCGATGGCCTGCCGCATGAAAAGGCGGGCAGGAGTGCCATCGGCAAGACGCATGAAGAGATGCGGAAAATGCTCGTAAACCGCTTTCAGATTCTCTTTCTGGAAGGGGAGATTTTGCACAAGGTTCGGCAGGACGCCGAGCAGCTTGACGGTGGGATTGAGCGGGCGAACCCGCTCAATGTCAGCCTGCAACTGCGAAAGACCATCAATGGCCTCCTGATTAAGCTGTATCGGCGCCAACACCGCGTCTGCAGCGATGAGCGCGCTCATCGGCCGGATATCAGGATTCGGCCCCGTGTCCACGACAACATAGTCATAGTCGAGCTGCTGCTCTCTGAGATTTTCAACAAAATTATTGAGAAACGTCTCGTGGCTCTGAGGCTGAGATTCGAGCGTCAATAGCTCGCGATCTGCCGGGATCAGCAGAAGCGGCTCGCACGGGATCTCGACGCGATCGCTGAACAGCTTTGGCGAGGGATCCTTTGCAACGAGGACATGCGGTGACTGGGACAAGGCCTCGGTCGTGTTGCCCTGGTGATCAAGATCGATGACGAGGACCTTAAAGCCGCACTTGAGATGGAGATACAACGCAAACTGGCAGGCGATAGCAGACTTCCCAACCCCGCCTTTTTGGTTGTTCACGACAAGAATTTTCAACTCGTTTCCTCTTTCAGCTTGGCTGGCGCGGCTCGCCTGAGCCGTGCAGATCGACGAAGAAAACTGCGTCCGATCGCCTCACCGACCTATCGCAGCAGCTCCGGCATGAAGCGAACGTTCCTAAGAAATTCTGTCGGGCCTATCTCCTTTTTGTGGTCGTTTCGGACATCCAGAATCCTAACGTGTCGTTGTGCAACAAAAATGCCCCAGACCGGCGCCATCATGCAACGGTTGGGTGCCGCAACGAATTCCGACGGTGCCATGATGCGATGACTCGTTTGTCAACGAATGATAAAGCAGGCTGCTATACGCCTTTCGGTCGTCTTGGGCCGGTAGTTGCAGGGTGCTAGTTAGTCGAATCCCTACAAGGGGATAGGGCTCCAAAACCGCGGTCGATGTCCGCTGAAGAATCAGGCAGCTGATTCTTAAGCAGGTGTCTGGGGGGCGCATCGATCGTGGTTTTGGAGCCCGGCAAGGCAGTGCCCTAAGGCACGCCCAAAAAATCGGGGAACGAAGGTGAGTAAGGAAAGGCGCACGTCTTACGGTCGTCTCAGCATCATAATCGCATGTCGGATGATGCAGCTGGAAAGAAGCCATCCAAGCATAGACGCTTTTGCGGAAGCCGCTGGAATTGCAACTGGTACACTGCATAAGATCAAAACCGGGAAAAGCAATATAACGATTAAGACTTTGGAGATCATCGCGTCCAGGTTAAATATACCTGTCGGGGAGCTTCTGGGTATTACAGATGATGATTGGAAAATCTCGGCGGCAAAAGTCGGAATCGACTTAGACGCAGTGGACGAGTTTATCGCGGGGCCGCATCGAGTCGGGGGCAAAACGCGCTCCATCAGAGACTTTTTCAACATCCAACACGGGACAAGCGGCTCTGACACGGTCCGCTCCGGCTCATAATACGGAACGGACCTTTCCTTCGGAGAGCCAAAAGAACTTTTGGGACAGGATGATGTCTGGCCGGACAAGCACCAAAGTTCAATCCTGTCGATGAACCCGGTCAATTGCCGACACCGGGATTTCCAGCAACAGGCAGTGGCGGCATGGCGGTGCCGGTGCGCCAAATCCAGTGCTGCAACGACGCCTTGCGCTCCGTGAGATCGTCCAGCGCCGCCTCGAAAGCCGCGTCGGCATTATCGGGCATCAGATAAAGCGCGGCATAAGGCAAAAGCACTGCGGCAATAGGTTTGCTCGGCGGCGTCGTGAAACGAAGGCCCTTGACGTAACGCCCTGATCGGCTGTCGAGAGCGTGGAGCAATTCCAGCTCGTAGCGATTCTCGACCGGCAGCCAATTGCGATTTGTGTACATGAACGCAAACTGCTCGACATTCGCGTAGCCCGAAGCCGAAAATGAAACGGTGGCGATGACCATGAGATGGCCGTCAGCCTCATGGTGCGCCATGTCAAGTTCGCGGGCGAAGTTCGTTTCCGCGCGCTTCCACGCCTGCTCCGAAATAAAGAACGCCTCGTTGGAGTGGCGAAGATAAATCGCGACTCCCATGCGCGATGGTTTTGCTTCGCGAAACTCGCCGATCACCAACAGGAACGCTTTGTTGCTTGGCTGTCTGAATGGGGCAATGACGCGCTGCCGGTTGGCTTCGATTTCGCTCACACGCTCCTTGGCGAACGGCTCCGGGATAAACAGGGAGGCCGAGAGCGCGTCCTTCTTGGCGACCGCATGACCTGCCGCAGTGAGCAGTCGGTCACGGACAGTTCGCCAATGGCGCTTGCCGATCCAGCGGCGATCCCATTCGGCAAGCTCGGCCTCATGCCAAAGGTAATGCAGAAGGGCAAGCAAGGAGAGACGCGGGGGCGCGTTACGCACGACCGGCGGCGGATCGGCGGCAGGCACGTTCGGGCCACGCGGAGCGCCTCGCGCGAGCGAAAAGTCGAGCTTGAGATGCACGAAGTCCGCCTCTCCGCCTTTCGTTTCGATCGCCGTGCCGATCAGCGGGCCAAGGCCGGTGAGGTCGTAAGGAGGCTCATAACTTTCACACTGTGGCGCGTGCTGCTCGCCGGAAAGTGGCATGCGTTTCAGCACGAATTTATCGTCGGCACGGGCGATATACATCGGCACGCCGCCGGATTGGCACAGACAAAGGGGACGCGAATGGGCTTTGTATGCCCATTCGAGTTTGCTCTGAAAATTGGTGTCGTCCGTGGCAAGACGATACCCATCGATTTGTATGTAGCGGGTCATACGCTGCAGTCCGGGTTGAGACTTCGCACTAGAGACGCTCTTTCACCTGCTGCGGACTCTTATGCTTTGCAAAAACGAGAACGAGCAAAATGTTGCCGTCCGGCTCACTGTATGTATCGTTTGTCTTCTGCAAGAGACCGATCATGATTATCCCTGATGGAGACAATGATAGGATTTCGATAAAGGCGTACGTCAGGGCAAATTCAAGTGGATGAAGCCATTGGCCTTATAAAGTAGCGGAACGCAAGCGCCTTGGCTAGCGCGCGACACGAATGCCCGCGCACAGCCAAGCTTGAGCTGAATCGCGCATTGCCATCGTCGCAGATCAAGTCACGCAGAACGAGAGCCGGCCACGCATCTTGAGGCCGGGCTTCTCGGAGGTTTGTGACTTTCGCGTTCAATACTGCTTAGGTTCAATCTTCTTGCGGTAGAATCACATTTGTCAGCTCCTCCCTCGGATATGCGAAGGAGGCCCCGCTTGTGGCGCGGCCTCCTTGGTGGGCTCAATTGGCTCGCGGGCGGCTCCAGAGGAGGTTGAACTGATCGGCCTCGTCCTCGCTGTGCATCAAGCTGGCGTAGATCGGACGTGCGAAGCTCGGATCATCCAAGGTCAGCGAGTGGTACGGAACGCCATCGTTCGAAACCTGCGGCCAGGCAGCGCCCAGTTCCGCGCCGCCGAAGGCGTAAACCCGGTATTCGGGGCTTTTGTCGCTGGTCTTCTCGACCGGAACCAGGCGGACTTTCGCGGAGACGGTGAGGGTCTTGATCGTGCCGATGAATTCGTTTTCGGTGCGGGTGAAGGTACCGATGATCGCCATGGTCTTTGCTCCTGTTGTTCGGGCCGCCCGATGCGGCCTCGATGGGATCGTTAAAAAACGGGCCTGCTTTGACTGCACCCCAGGGGTCCCGGTTGCGCGTGCGCAATGGGGTGCCCCAAAGGGCCGGAGCGCAGCGGAGGACGGCGCTTAAGCCAAGATCATCTGTGCGGCTCGCTCTGCTGCCGACGACAAAACACGCGCGGCAGCGCGGCGGCGACAGAGCGAGCCGCACAGATGATCGTAAAATTTTGTACCGCGAGGAATGACCGGTCTCAGGGGCCCCGCGCGGCTTCACCCGCGTGGGGTGGACCGGTCAGGGGAAAATTTTTGGCGGCGCCGTTGCCGGCAAACTGGATTGTTTTTAGATCCCCCCATAAGAGGCCGTTTCGGATGCCCGCGACCACCAAGGCCAGCAAAGACAAAGCTGTCAACGGAGGACTTAGCCTCGATGCCATGCGAAATTATCTCCGCCGATCTTCAACTCTTCGATCCCGCCAGGCGACTACACTGTCGACAAGACGATACGACCGACAAAGCCTCAAGCGGTGCTGCAGCCCATCCGGCGACGTAACGGTGGGCGCCTGGCACCATCAGCGGAGAGACGAAAACCATGCCTCGCCCCCCGACCTGGATCCCGATGTTCGAACCCACGCGATCGCGCAATCTCGATGGACAGGTTCGGGCGCGCCCCACGAAACAACCACGAGCCGAGCGAGGAAATTGAACCGCTCCAGGCGTGTCGAGACCCACCGCACACGATGCGGAGCCGCCCTTCTCACGGCTGACAATTGATTGGCGTTGGTAGAGCGCACCGACCGACGGTGCTATGCTGTCGCATCTCCGTCGGAGGCCGCCACCAATGAACAAGGATGACGTCGACGCCATGCTCGCAAGCGTGCACGCGATCGGAACCTTTCCGGCGCTTGCACAGCGTTTGAAACGCAAGTTGCCGCTGTGCGCGCGGGCGATCGGCGAAATCGAAGATGCGGGCTGGCTCGTGCGTCTTGCCAACGGCGCACCCGCGTTGCTGCAAACGGACGGCTCACTCCATCATCTGATGCCAGATGACGTGCCCGACGAACTCACCTCAATACTCTGACGTCGAACGCGCGAAAGCGATCGTAACCGTTAGGCGGAGACGCACAGTGGCTCCGTTCGCGGAACGCGAATAGAGCGCGGGCCGAAGGCTTCGCCCTGCATGACGATCTTGACGGACGCCTGCCGCAATTTCCATATGAGCAACTCGGCGCCTTCATCCAGCCACCGGTTTCGAGGCGAATTTTAATTGCCTTACTAAGTCGACAGAAGCAACCAATCCATCACAGCAATGAATCGATGGTCGCGCACCGATTCACGAAAATCGTTGGACGCAGCACTATCGCGAAGCGAAGCTGCAACCATGTCGAACGAGGAACCCAGCTCGCTTCATCTTCGCCGGATTGATCCGTCACAGAACATGCGGCGGTTCCACACGCTTGTTCTCCAACAGACGCTGTTCGGTGACACTTCGGTGGTCCGCACCTGGGGCCGAATTGGCACATTCGGACAATCCATGATGGAGACCTTCGGTCAAACACACGAGGCCGAAAGTGAATTCTGTCGTCTCGCGCGCACAAAGCGGCATCGTGGATACGCGGACGTCGGCTCAACCGAAAACGGCTGAGCGCTTTGAAACGAATGTGCACGAAGACGAAACAACATCGACGAAGGTTACGACCCAAGCGCCCTACGAAGTGCCGCGCCCAGAGGGTGCGGCATTTCGTGGTGCGAACCATGGCGAATGCGTCCCTAGTGGCGAGGCTCCGCGCTCATTCGGCCGTTCTGCTTGGCCACGATGATGTCGCGTTGCGCGAGTGCCGCTGTAAGCTCGGCCTCGATCTGGCGGCGCTCGGCCGCATCCATGGCGCCCTGCAACTCAGCGCGAAGTTCGTCGATTTGCTCGAGGATCGTCATTGTCGTCTCCTTGACGTTTGTGAAAGACGACGCTGAAGGTCATGCCGGGCCGGAGGGGTCGAGGAGCGCGCAGCGACCGGCGAAGCCGGCGAGTGGGGGAGCCGATTTTGTCGGCGGTCGCGTAGCGTCCGTCGTCAAAATTGGGGGAACCGCTCGTCCTCGACGCCTCCGGCCCGGCATGGCATCCTGGGACGATCTGAACAGACAACCTAACCCCAGTTGGCCGCAGACGATGCGGCACCGCAGACCCCGCTACGTGCTGATGACCTTTGTGGATTCCGAAATCGTCCGTCAGCAGGATCGATGCTTGTCTACCCTCAGGCCCGCATGAAGCTGGACTCGTTGCCCTGATAGGAATCCTCTCGTGGCGGCTGAATGGCGGCGTGCGGCGAGTGGTTCCGCACCCTTGTAAGGCCAAGTGACCCGAAGAGCTTTTGGTCAACTCAAAGCACGTTGTGGGAACCTGGCCGCGCACCGTAGGCAGCAGGGCACAACACCATCATCGCTCCCGCCCCTCGTCGCGCGCGTCGTCGTGTTCGTCTCTTTCGATCCAGTCGGCGCGGGCGTGCTCGGGTGCTGCTCTGGCGATCTGAACATCTCCTGTGTCGAGACGCGCGACCATGCGGGACTTTATGTCGGCCACGACATTGACGACGGTGCGTGGATCGGCCGAAAACCGCTCGCTCGCCTGCGCCTCTGCAAGGTCCAGCAAGGCGTAATGCGTCGCCAGCTCCGGAAACTTTTTCAAAGCCGTTTCGCGGTCCTCCTTTTCAAAAGCAATTGCGCGGGAGGGCCGGACCGCATCGCGCAAGAGGTCCGGTAAGTCGCGGCTCCTCGCAAAACTATCACGCGTAAACGCCACATCTCGCTTTGTGTCGGCATCTCGGAGATGTGGGAAGGACAGTTCGTTTACACTCTTGTCGCGGGCAATATAGAGAACATCGCGGCCGAATTTGTTTTCGTTGAAGCGCTCCCAATCAACGGTGTAGCCCGCCGCTTCGGCAAGCTGGCGCGTGAACTCGCGCAAGGTACGGCTGTTGCCATCACGAAATGGGTGGATGTAATCGAGACGGGAATAGAGATCGCCCATCGCCTTGGTGAAGTCGGCCGTTTTGAGCGTTTTCAGCGTGTCAGGATTAGCGGCTTCCAGAAAGGTCTCGAGGTGCCTCCTGGCGTCTCTGCCCATGTCGGAATACGCAATGCAAAAAATCTTGTCGTTACTTTCGAGCTGGCGATATTTGAGCCAGTCACCCCGGATCACTGGCGGGCGAAACTCGCCCGGCCGGTACTCGGGAAAACCAAACCGTGGCATGTCCTGAAAGATGCGCCGGTTGATTTCGAGAAGGTGCGCAGCATCAAAAACTCCGCGAACAGGATGCTCGCGGAGTTCAAGAATGCGGCGGCGTGTCCAGAGACCTTCAAGCCTGGTCTTCTTGTCGTCAGTTGCCATCGGCAAGAAGCGCCCTGCTGTGCTTTTCGAGCGCCGCGTCAAGCTCATCGGAGTTAAGGAAGCCGTCTCTGTACGCGATAAAGAGCTGTTCAACTTCATCGTCAACCTTGAAGCCTTCCAGCTCAACGGATGCCTTGGCGTAGCCATAGGCTTCACGGCGGCGCGCAAGCTCTTCCTTTGAAAGGCGTGGCAGGCTGGTCGAGGCTTTGACCGGCTCGGAAGCCGGGCCTTTCCTTTGCAAATTCATGGCTTTAACCTCGTCTTACGCCTACAGATATCTAGCATATTATCGTAAAAATTTCAACGGATTACCAGAATCCGTTCCTTAAGGAACGTATCGAGACGCGATGTCGCGGCCTTCAGCCAATCGGCGCAAATGCTCATAAACGCCACGAGGTTTCCCGCCCGTGTCGGTGAAGATCACGCAATCGGGCATTGGCCCGATCTCGCCGTGAGCGGCGAGAAGCGCCATGGTGGTGGATTGAACGTCGGCGCCGAGAGACATCGTACGCAGGCGAATTGAGGAGGGCGGAGCGCCCTCCTCCATAAGAGACGCAGCGTGAGGCATCACGCCGCCCTGTCCTCGGTTTTCGCCTGCGGCTGAAGATCGTGCAGATAGGCAACCGCGCGCTGCGCATGTGCCGCGGCCTGGAATATCGCCCTTCTGTCGTCAGTGAGCACGCGCAACCACGAGTCGAGGTAGGACGCGTGGTCCGGCCGCGGCTCGAGTTCCGGGGCGATGCCGAGATCCGCGCACAGAAAACAGCTCCCGAGCTCGGCAATGAGCTCCTCACGCGCTCGTTCCGACTTGTCTTTCGAATAACGGGAGAGATCGCGGTTCACACGATGAGGCATCGCTGTCCAATGACATGCCTCATGACTTAAGGTGGCAACGTAACAGGCCGCATCGCGAAACGCCGCGAGAGGGGGCGTTTGAATGAAATCTCCGGCCGGACAAAAGAACGCCTTGCCGCCACCGTGCCGGATCACGGCGCCAGTGTTGGCGAAGAAGCGGTCGGCGTGTTCGATCCGCTCGACCGGATCACGCGCTGGCTCAGCGCGGGCATAGTAGCGACCCGGCAGCCCGTCGATCTGCGCAACGTTGAACACGATATAGGATTTCAGGAATGGGATTTCCCGATCGAACTCCTCGCCGCCCGCGCAGACCTCCGTCTTCGTGAACCGGCTGGCGAAGACCACCATGGTTCCGCTCTCGCCCTTGCGGACGGCGCCTCCAAGCTCGATGGCCTGTTTGAACGTCATCCAGATCGGCAGCGTGAAGCCGCGCTCCGTCGCTTCAGACCAAAGAAGCAGAACGTTCAATCCTGAGTACGGCAACCCATTGTGCCGCAGCGGGCGCGTCACGCGGCGACTAGCGTTTTCCGAATGCCATGGCTGCATCCATGGCCGAACGCCCTTTTCCAGATCAGCGACGATCTTTTCAGTTATGCGTGCATAGATGTCGCCGCGCGATTTGCCTGCTTTCCCTGTCATATCTCAAACCTCCGTTTCAAGGCCGCGCCCATCGCGGCCCGTCACGGAGGTCTTCTGCCGGGGCGATCAGGTGGGGTGCGCACCCGACCGGGGCCCCGGCGCGCTCGCGCGGCGGGGTGGTCATGGGCCGGAACGGGAGTGGAGGACGGCGCAGCCGTTGCGCAGGCCCACCGGACCCGGCAAGACCGACTTTCGGGACGGGTCGCGGGGAGCGCGCAGCCATCCTTCGTTCCCGTCCCCTGCTCTCTCCTGCGCGGGAACACCAGCTGCATGGAAAAAGCCGGCCCCGCAGGAACCAGCCTCCTGCGCAACCGAGATCGCGGGGCGAAGCCGGAGCCTCGCCCGAGGGGCGGCTCAACCGAAGGCCGCCATCTGCATTTCGGCGGCTTTGCGGTCGAGCGTCGGACCCGGATTCTCGACAGGACGCTCGAACGGCTTCCAGCGCTCGCCGACGACCTGTTCGTACGCGGCCACAGCACCTTCGGCAGCCATCAGGAGCGCGTGGGCTTGAACGCCCATCTCGGCAGCGAACTCGCGTTTGCGCTGTGCGGCGCTCTGGAACCCGACGGGGCCATCGAGGTCCTCGTCACGAGCGTCATTGGCGGCCTTGGCCGTCAGATCGCGCGCCTCGGTGACGGCTCGGCTGTAGAATTGGCCAGCGCCATGGGCGGAGCCGACATAGGCGCCGACGATGCGCTGGAGGTGGATTTGCATCGCGCGTTCGCTTAAGCCTTCGCCGAGTGCGCCAGCGGTCTCAATGATCAGCTTTTCGTGCTGATCGCGAATGCCGTCACTGTCGAGGACGGGAAGGCCGAACCGTTCGGCGATAAGGATGCCCTGCACCGCATCCGGGCACGAAAGCCGGACCATTTCGAGGGTGGTGCTCTTTCGTGGCGGGATGCCGCGGGCGGTCTGACGAGGTGTGCGAGCGGTTTTGGCCATGGTGAATTCCTTTCTCGGTTGCAGTCCCGAGGTCTACGCGGCGTTCGCCGGCGTCCCCTCGGGTGCGGTCAAAAGGAACCGGCGCCAACCGGACGCCTCAAGGTCCGGACTTTGCCAGGCGAGCGGATCGGGGTTGCGGCCGAGCAGGGCTTTTTTAGCCCTCGCGATGGGCGCGGCCGCGATCCGAGAGATCGGCGGAGGCCGGCCGCCACGCGGCGCGGCACGCGGCCTTGAAGCGCACGGTCGACGGTTCAGACCGCAGCAAACCCGAGGGGATGCCGGTGCACCCGGCACCAATCTGACATGCAACCAAAGGAGGAAAGCGCTGGACACCGGCCGCGCGTCCCGGCTGACCGGCTATCCACGGCAGGTGACGACGAGGTTCACCGATCGGACTCGGACGTCACGACGCTGTCGTCCGATTGCGGCCGACAAAGCTCAAGCGGTCTGTCAAACACCGCGTGCCGATCGGGATCAATCACAAAGCCGAAGCGCCCGGCCTCGTACTCATCGGAGGGAACGAGGAAGCGTCGTTCCTCCACCCCCGGCCCGCGTCTGCCGCCCGACATGGCGACGCATTCGACAAATCCCTTGTGCCGGTCGGACGCGAGCGCAGAGATCACGATCCAATCGTCGGCATGCGCTGCCTCGAAGGCACGCTGGTCCTTTGTATGGGATTCTCCGGGGTCAAGAATCGTGCTGAAGATCGCTTCCCAAGCATCAGGCCACCAGTCCTTGATGCTGCGCTCGGCGCAACGGCGTTCAAACGAGGTAAAGAGCTGCGGGAAGGTGATCGCGACGATCGCCCAGGCTCCGTCCTCTTCGTACCAGCCGCCTGGGGATCGCAGCAGTGGATGAACTTTGCGGTTGCGCGGAGCCGAGAGCTTGAAGCCACCATGACTGGCCGTCGAATGACATTCCACGCCCTCGGCATAGACGCTCGCCCCTTGCGACGTGCCCCAAGGGGTACGCGCGCGGGAATGAATTTCGCGCCGGCCCAGCGCCTTCTTCTCACATTGATGCTCGGCATTCTCCGCGATCCTCGCGCGAAATGCCGCCTCGTCGGCAAGTTCACCGCTATGGCCGTAGAAATCTGATCTGCGCCATTCGTTAAGCGGCCGGCCGATCCGCCAGCCGCTGGCGAGAAAGTGCTTTCCGTCACGTCCCGGCAGCATCGCGAAGGCCGTGTCGCCGACGCGGGCAACCGGAAAGTCCTCGGCGGAGCGGCCGAACTCGACCGGTGGGAACGTGATATCGTTGCCGCCTCGATTTTCGGAAAGGGAATGCGCATTCATACCGCCCTCCCCTCGACGACATCACCGATTGCCTCATCGGCAGAGACATCTTCCAGGACGGCATGCGGGTAGCCATGGCGCGACAGCCATTCCTCGGCTGCAGTGCGATCGCTGGCGAGATGCACGAGTTCGGCACTGGCGCCGGCACGATCGAACACCCGGACAGAACCGACTTCGGGCCGCTCGACGAGCGTGAAATCCAGATTCGAATCCAGTGCGAACGTGCGGTGAATGCGGATGGCAACGACCCCACCCGCCCCGAAATCCGCCTCATGCAGGGTAAAGTTCGCGCAGAGCGCGATATTGCCTGAGTTCCTCTCACCCTGTTTCCGGATCAGCCGGCCTCGGCTGTTGCGGTTGTGCCAGGCGACAAGTTTCTTGCGACGGTGCGCCGGCGGGCGCGGGATGCCGTCGGACCAGGCGATGATCGAGCCGATGGGCGCATTGTCGAAGATTGTTTGCGCGGACATGCTGTCCTCCTTTTTGCGCGGATGTGGAACAAAACCGCCGCCGGAATCACCGGCGGCGGGAGGTCGTTCGGATGTTGAATGAGTGCGGTGCTATTCAGCCGCATCCAGGATTTCGCCAGCCTCATCACGGCTAAGGTCACCGGCGAGCGGATCGACGCCTTCCTCCGGCTCCTCGTCGTCGTTCGCAGCAACTTCACTGGACGACAGCCATTCGGAGAGTTTGACGGCGTCCGGCGCAAAGAGCGCCGACGAATGTACGAAGTGGCCTTGCCTGAAGTGCTCGACGAGCGTGGCGCGCGTGTCCTTCACCCGCTGACGCGGCAGAACCGGCGTATCCTTGCAAGATGCTTCGAGCGCCGGACGCGACAGGCACGACAGGAAATCGTCCGTTCCCATGTTCGGCAGGAACGTGTTCGCGCCGATCGCATCGCCCGCGACGCGAGCGACGATGCCGCTGTTAGTGGCATTCTCCCGGCACGAGAGCACATCGATTAGCATGGAGCGGGCCGCAACGCGCAGCGTCTCCGTGTCGAAGGCAAGTTTGCCGTCAGCATCGAACAGCGCCGCCGCATGCTTCGCCAGCCGGTTATGGCCATAATGGACGCCGCCGGCTCCCGCAGTGACCGACACGTTCTGGCCGGCAAAAGCGAGGATCAGGAGCGCCATCAGCGTCTCGTCCTCAATCGGCGCGCGGCCAAGCGCTTCGTGCAACGCATCGGTGCGGTAATCGCCGATCATCTCGATGCCCTTGCGCGTGACATCGGGACGGGATTTCGAAATCGCGCCGATATCGTTGTCCGAGGTGCTCTCCGAGCCGGATGTCGCCTTCCCCTTCAGCTTCTTCGCCTCCGGCATACGGTAATGGACCGACTGCACCTTGCCCTCGCGGTCGAGATACATGGCGATGCAATCGGATTTCGTGGGCTTGCCGTGGACGCGTTCAGCCTTCGGCGGCAGTTTCACCTCGCCATAGGTTGTAACCTCGGCGATGACGCCTTTCTTCGGCAGGTTGTTCGCCATCCACTCATGCTGCGCGCCGAGAAACGCTTCAACATCGCTCGTGTAGCGGCTGTCCTCGTCGGCCGGCGCGAACAGATCCTCGACCCACGAGATGCCATAGGCCTGGGCGAGATCGTCGCCGAAGCTGGCGTCGCGCGCGTACATCCGTTTCTTCTGCAGCGCCTGCGCGACGCTCCACCATGAGACCTGTGGATCGCCCTTCTTCGGCTTGTGCGCCTTCCAGACCTGCTGCTGCTCGTCGAGCGAGGCTGCGGCGATCGTCCGCAGTTGCTGCTCATTCGGCATATCGCCCTTCGCCATGTGGTCGAGCATGGCGGGCAGCACATTGGCGAGCAAGCGCAGCTTCCTGATCTGGCGGACCGGCAACGCAAGCGCAACACCGATCGCCTCCTCGGTCCAGCCGAGGGCGACAAGCCGCTCGATCGCCCGCCACTGGTCAACGGGATTGAGCGGCTCGACGGCGATGCTCTCGACCATGGAGCGCATGGCGCCGTTGTCGCTGGCGGCGTCGACAACGATGACATCGATCTCCTCGAGCCCCGCCGCGACGGCCTGTTTGACGCGCCTGTGGCCGGCATTGATGACGAAACCGTTGCCGCCATCGGTTTCGGGGGAGATGACCGGCGGCTGGACGATGCCGACAGCCTTGATCGTGGCCAGCAGCAGTGCATCGGCCTGCGGCGTGGATTTTGTCTGGCGCAGGCGATCGGGATTGTCCTTCAGCGCGCGCGGATCGACCTTCATGAGATGCATGGAATTGCTCCTTCAAAGATTGCGGACTCAGGCGTTCGCCGGTCCTTTTTCCGTCTTCTTCCCGAAGACTTTTTCCGGCCCGCGGAGCGGGCGGGCCGCTGCAACTGCTGCGGAGCATCCCTGCCCGGCTGGCCAAGCGGGGCTTGAAGCCCCGCGCCGGACGACGGGCCGGGATGGCGAACGGCGCGGTTGAGCGCCAGCGTCGGCGGCCTGGCCGCTCTGCGAGGAGGTTTTTCTCATCTCCTCCTGTCTCCCTCATTTCTGTCCCTGCATCCGGACCTGACCGCGCGCTTGCCGAGCCGCGTTTCGTTCGCCGCAAACCTTGATCGGAAGGACATCGATTGCTATCTTTGTGCTCAATGAGATCAAGGAGCACGACATGGCCGGAAATCTGCACGTCCGGAATCTGGACGACGACTTAATTGCCAAGCTCAAGACGCGGGCCGCCCGGCACGGGCGCTCGGCTGAAGCTGAACACCGCGAGATTCTGAAGCAGGCGTTGGAAACGGAGATCGAGCCCTCGTTCGATGAGCTCGCTGCCCAGTTGCGGCAGCTCACTGCGCGACGCAAACAGACCCCCGCCGAGGTCCTGCTGCGCGAAGGACGTGACGAGCGGTGAGCGAGACACTTGTCATCGATGCCAGCATCGCCGTCAAATGGGTGATCGAGGAAGACAGCACGCCTCTGGCGCTTGGCCTGCGGCAGGATCATCGCTTCGCAGCGCCTGAGCTGCTGACCGTCGAGTGCGCCAACATTCTCTGGAAGAAAGTTCAACGCGGCGAACTTAGCCGCGAAGAGGCGAAACTTGCCGCGAATCTACTTGAACGCAGCGATATCGAATTGTTCGGCATGCGCGGATTGCTCGCGAAGGCGACCGAACTGGCGACTGATATTGGTCATCCGGCATACGATTGCATGTATATCTGTCTGGCGATGAGCCGGAATTGGCGCTTCGTGACGGCCGACGAGCGGTTGATCCGCGTGCTCAATCAGAAGGCCTCCCGCGAAATCGCCAATCTCTGTGTGACTCTGGAACAGCTGACATCCGGCCCGCATTGAATACGCGAAGTGAACAGGCAGACGACCTCGGTCTACGAGGAGGTTTATCGTGTTCCAGTGGGTAGGTTGACGCCCTATGTAAGATCCCGCGCGGATGTCGTCGCTTAAACTCACGGTCGCGTCGTTCAAGGAGAAGTGAGCATGGCAGTCGGAAAGGAAGATCTGCCCGAAACGATGGTGTCGCCGGAAACCGGCGAGATGCTGTATCGCGGCATGCGCCCCTTCGTGGTGACCTACAGGGGCAAGAGCATCACGGTCGAGCTGCCGGGCTATTATCCCGAGAGCGGCGACGAAGGTGTCCATATCGGGGATGACATGGCCGTCACCGATGCCGCGCTGCGCGCGCTCAAGGAGGAAGTCGAAGGCATTCCCTCGCCCACATCGATCCGACGGGTGCGTGAGAAACTGAACCTGTCGCAGCGCGAGGCCGGCGGGTTGCTGAAGGTCGGCGAGAATGCCTTCGAGAAATATGAGCGGGGTTTGGTCGAGCCGAGCGGCCCAACCAGTCAGTTGCTCCGGCTTCTCGACCATCATCCCGAGCTGGTCGAGGAATTGCGGGGAAGCGCCGGCTAGAGCATTTTGCGTTCTTTCAGAATCGCAAAATTGCTCTGCTTCTTTGTTTTGTTGCATTTTCTTAAACGAAAAGTCGTCCAACTTTTCTGGAAAATGCTCTAAGCCGCAATCGTCCCCTTACCCGCACCTTCGACATCGGCCGCGAGAGCGGCTTCGATGTCCGAAAGTGCGCGGCGTTTTTGGGCGAGGTCATTTGCGAACGCGAATGCGCCTTCCCCACGGGACTGGTAGGACGCGAGCCGGCGGCGTGCGTCGGCAAGACGCTGGGAAAAATGCTCCTGCTCGCCCTCGAAATCCCCGAGCGCATGTTCGAGGCGGGCGACCGCGCCAAGCGGCGTCACGGTGACCGGCAAGTCGATCTCGTACTCGGCGTTGGTGCGCAGCAGCACGGTCGTATAGCGGTAGCTGTCACGGCCGAAGCGTTCGCCGGAATATTCGAGGTCGAAACCGCCGATCGCAGCGATGATTGCCGCGCCCTCGTGCTGGAGCTGCACAAGCGTCAGGATTTCTTTCAAGAGCGCCCGGCCCGCCTCCTTGCGCTCGGCGTAGGACGTGTCCGTAACGCGCATCGCGAAGGCATCGCCGGCGGTCGGAACGAAGCGTTCGATGTCCTGGCCAATCTCCGCGATGCGGCGCGTCGAGATGTCGATGTCGCGTTCCGCGTCGCGAATCTGCCGACGCACGGCGTGCTGATCGTCAATATGCGCAGCGCGAAGCCGCTCGAGCCGGGCAATATTGGCTTCGAGTCCCGCCTTCTGCATCAGTCGGTGATCACCCGATGCGATGGCCTTGGCCATGGCGAACTGGTTCGCCTGCCCCTCACCGAGATCCTCGAGTTTGCGGATCGACGTGTCGCCGGAGAGCGCGGCCGCGATAAAGCGGGCCTTGCGCTCGTTGTTCTGCCACATCGTGGCGTCGAGCGAACCCTCCGTGGCATAGGCGAAAATATCGACCTCGTCGTGCTGATTGCCCTGACGGACGATGCGGCCCTCGCGTTGCTCGATCTGCGATGGCAGCCAGGGCACGTCGAGATGATGCAGCGCTTTCAGCCGGAGCTGGGCATTGACGCCGGTGCCCATCGTCTCGGAAGATCCAATCAGAAAACGTACCTTGCCAGCGCGGACATCGCCGAACAGACGTTGCTTCGCCTCCGACTTCTTGTAGTCCTGCATGAAGGCGATTTCGGAGGTGGGGACGCCGAGGCGGACAAGTTCGTCCCGGATCCAGCGGTAGGCCGAGAAGCCTCTGGTCTTCTCGACATTGATCGTGCCGAGGTCGGAAAAGATCATCTGCGCGGCGCCGGGCAGTTCGTAGGGCTTGCCGTCCGGCTGGAGATACGTGCGCTCTTCCGTCTCCCGCCAAATGCGGACGGCGGTCTCGATCAGCTTGTTGAGCTTGTTATCGGGTTCGTTGTCGTTGTCCGCGTCGACGAGGCGCAGATCGATCGCGGCATGACGCCCATCGGTGATGACGGAGAGCAGGATGTCGTCGCCCGGCTCCGCCGGCCGGTTGCGTTCCTCGATCGCCTTGATCCGCGCGTCGAGCTGAAGCTGGTAGCGTTTGAACGCGGCCGTCGGTTTCGCGGTGATGATCTGACGCCTTCCGGTTGAGATCGCCGGCACCTTCACATATTGGCGCAAATCCTCCGGCATCACGACGTCGGCGAACGAACGGAACATGGCGATCAGTTCGGGCATATTGACGAAACTGGCGAAGCGCGAGACCGGCTTGTATTTGCCCGAAGGCTGCAATTCGAGTTCGGTCGTCGTGTCGCCGAACGTGCTCGCCCAGGCGTCGAACTCATGCAGCCCCCGCTCCTGAAGCGCGGCGTGATCCATCAGCCGTTGAACGGAAAACATCTCGCCGAGCGTATTGGTGATCGGAGTCCCCGACGCCAGAATGAGCGCCCGGCCTGGGTTTTTCGTCTCGAGAAGCTTGGATTTGACATAGAGATCCCAGGCGCGTTGCGAGCCGTTGGGATCGACGCCTTTCAGCGTCGACATGTTGGTCCCGAAGGCGAGCTTGCGGAACTCCTGCGCTTCGTCGACGATGATCTGGTCGACGCCGATTTCGACAATGGTGAGCAGATCGTCCTTGCGGGTCGACAGGGATTCGAGCCGTTCCTTCAACCCTTCCTTCAGGCGTTCGAGTCGCTTACGCGACACACGATCATCGCGCTCGACCTTGGTCAGCAAGGTCTCGAACAGTTCGAGCTCGTCTTGGATCATCTGTTGCTCGAAGGCTGACGGCACGCCGATGAAGCGGAACGCGCTATGGGTGATGATGATCGCGTCCCAGGTTGCCGTCGCCGCACGCGACAGGAAGCGCGCGCGCTTGTCCTTGGTGAAGTTCGTTTCGTCGGCAACAAGAATGCGGGCGGACGGATAGAGTGCGAGGAACTCCCGTGCTGCCTGGGCGAGACAATGGCCGGGGACGACCAGCATGGCCTTGGCAACCAGCCCAAGCCGCCGCTGTTCCATGATGGCAGCCGCCATCGTCATGGTCTTGCCGGCGCCGACCGCATGGGCGAGATAGGTCGAACCGGCGGCGATGATCCGCCAGATGCCACGTTTCTGATGCCCATACAAAACGAAGGCGCCTGAGGCGCCGGGAAGTTTGAGATGGGAGCCGTCGAATTTTCGCGGCGCGATGTTGTTGAATGTGTCGTTATAGATGCGCGCCAGGCGGTCGGTGCGATCGGGATCGGACCAGACCCAGTTCTGGAAGGCGATCTTGATCTTCTGCAGCTTCTCCTTCGCCGCCTCGGTGTCGACGACATTGAGCACGCGCCGTTCGCCATCGATATCCTTCACCGTGTCGAAGATCTGCGGCACGCGGCTGTTCAGCGCGTCAGCGAGTAGTTCGCCGGCGTGCCGCCGATCGGTGCCCCATTCCGATGTGCCCGTCGCCATCCAGCCAAGCTGGC